>JALUHL010000126.1 GCA_027053695.1 Ghiorsea sp. | reverse complement strand
GACTTGCATCATATCGCTTCCCACGGTTTCAGAGGCGAAGCACTGCCATCGGTTGCTTCAGTATCGCGTTTTCGTATGACCACGGCAACCAAGGATAGCCAAGAAGCTGTCGAAGTGCGAGTGGATGGTGGGCTGAACACTGAAACGCGCCCCGCACCCAAACGCAAAGGCACAAAAATTGAGATTTTGGATTTATTTTTAAACACACCCGCGCGTTTGCAATTTATGCGCACCGATAAAACCGAAGAAGCAGCCATCATAGAAGTATTCAAAGGGTTGGCGTTGGCGCACCCCAATGTCGCCATGTCTTTGGAGCTTGATGGGCGTAAACGCTTTGATTTTCAAAGCCAAAGTGAAGAGCAGCGTGTGTTGGCGATGATGAACAAAGATTTTGCCGACAACTTTATTTGCCAAGATATTGAGCATGATGGTATTCACATTCGTGGTTTCTTGGGGCTGCCAACTTATCATCATCGAGACAGTACACGCATGATGTTCTTGGTGAATGGTCGGGTGATTCGAGATAAACAACTGATTGCGGCTTTAAGGGCAGGTTATAGGGATGTGATGTTTCATGACCGCTATCCTGTGGCTGTGATTCGTATGGACATTGACCCTGCGGCTGTGGATGTGAATGTGCATCCTGCCAAGCGAGAAGTTCGCTTTAAATCGCCGCAAAGCGTGTTTTCAGCTATCGTGGGTTGTGTGCGGGCTGGTATTGAGCGCATGGGGCAAGCTGTGGCTTCTACGACGACGGATAAAGCCTTAAATGCCATGCAATCATCTTACCCAAGCTCACAGTATTCATCATCACAACCCGTATCGCATAGCACTATGCCTAGGTTTGTTTCAGAAGCTTCTGCAAATTACAGAGCAAGGCCAAGCAATACTGTGCCTGCTGATGTGCAAAGACTTTTGTTTTCTGCGCCGAATGCAAATCAAGAAGGGTATGGGGTGGAAGATGCACTGGACTTGGGGCAACCCTTGGCACAAATTCATCAATGTTATGTACTTTCACAAACCGATGAAGGCATCATCTTGGTGGATCAACATGCAGCACATGAGCGCATGACTTTTGAAAAGCTAAAAGCGCAATTATCGGGTGGAAAAGTGGCTGCACAAATGATGCTTACACCTGAATCATTAGAGCTGGATGGTGAAAGTTTGGCTTGGCTTCATGATCACCAAGATGCATTGAATGCCTTTGCTGTATCTGTATCCATTGCTGATGATGAAGCTGTGCTGATTCATAGTGTGCCTGCGATGTTGAGTAAGGAGCCGCCTGCTGAGCTTGTGGCTGAGCTGATTGAGTCATGTATGCTCTTGGGCATTGAAGCCGAAGGCGACAAAACAGGCTTGGGGCGCATTTTAGAGCGTTGGTTAGGTAATCGAGCCTGTAAAGGTTCCATCAAAGCAGGGCGCACACTTAGCCATGACGAACAAGTGAACTTACTGCGAGAAATGGAAAAAACACCGAATATCGCACAATGTAATCATGGTAGACCCACTTATGTCCGCTTATCTTTAAATGATATGGATAAGCTTTTTGGACGAAAAGAATAAGAGATAATCGTAAATGTTGATGGTGTTTGCTTAAGCCGCTATGAATAAGAAGTAGGGTTATCATGCATAGCTTTGAGCATATCTCCCAGCATCTTAAATTCATCAGTGCGAGCAGAACCTTTGCGCCAAGCAAGCCCGATTTGCCTATGCATGGTTTTGGGAAGTTCAAGCAGGGCAATGTGTGAATCTTTGACCATCAATGAATCTTTTGCCATATCGGGGATAAAGGTGACCCCTAAATCACTGGCAACCATTTGTAATAAGGTTTGCAGGCTGGTGGCGGCAAAGCGGCTGATTTGGTCAAGAGAGCGCAAATGACAGGCTTCTAAAGCATGGTCGCGTAGGCAATGCCCATCATCAAGTAATAATAAACTTTCCTTGGGTAAGTTGTTGATATTAAACTTTTTATACTCATCCTTAAACCATTTGGAATGTTTGTGGTATGCCAGCAAAAAGGGGTCGTCAAATAGGGTAAGGGTTTCTACACCTTGAAGCTTGAAAGGAAGTGCCAACAGCACCACATCCAATTTTCCTGATAATAATTCTTCATGCACGATATGTGTTTTATCTTCGCGTAAATACAGTTGAAGTTGCGGATGCTACTGGGTGATATGGGGGACAAAACTGGGCAAAATAAAAGGGGCAATACTGGGAATGACACCCAATGTTATTTTGCCGCTTAGCGGCTCTTGCGTACCTTTAGCAAGCGCCATCAGCGCATCCAATTCTGATAAACAAAGCCTAGCTTGGCGAACAATGGATAAACCAATATCTGTGAATATGATTTGTTTGTTGGTTCTATCCACCAGTTGCACACCCAGCTTGTTTTCAAGCTCTTTGATAGCAATACTGAATGCAGATTGTGAGATATGGCATGCTTTGGCGGCGCGTCCAAAGTGTTTGTATTCATCCAGCATGACAATGAATTGAAGTTGTTTGGTACTTGGATATTGCATCAGCACATCATGATATAACCATTTATAAAATCAATGGTTATCATCTAAACAATCAATTTTATTGTTGATGCAGTGCCTGTTATGTTTCGCTGCATCAAGGTTATTGCTAGTAAAAACTGGCAGATTTAAAATAACAAAGGAGATAGAAATGAAGAAACTAGTTTTGTTAGTATCATTATCTTTCTTGGGATTTGGTGCTGCAAATGCAGCTGATATTCCAGAAGGCATGGGTGTATTGCCAACGCAAGTGCCTGTGCCAGCGGATAATCCCATGAGCGCAGAGAAAGTAGAGTTGGGTAAGCAATTATATTTCGAGCCTGCATTGTCCAAGAGTGGTCATTTTTCATGCAACTCATGTCATAATCTTGCGACTTGGGGCGTGGATAATCAGCCCTTTTCGATTGGGCATAAGTGGCAACGTGGTGGCCGCAATGCACCAACAGTATTGAACTCAGGCTTTTGGAGCAAACAATTCTGGGATGGTCGCGCGCCTTTATTGGAAGACCAAGCTAAAGGTCCGCCATTGAATCCTGTCGAAATGGCATCGGAAAGCGAAGAAGCGGTTGTAGCGCGTTTAAAGGATGCAGGATATGCACCTTTATTCGCTCGGGTATTTGGCAAAGATGGTTTAACTTTTGACAATATGGCGAAAGCCATTGCAGCTTTTGAGCGCACATTGAACACGCCCAACGCGCCTTTTGATTTGTTTGTGCAAGGTAAAGGTGATATTTCTAAAGCAGCCAAGCGTGGCATGAAAAAAGTGGCCGATATGGGTTGCACATCTTGCCATTCAGGGCCTTTATTTACCTCCAATGAATTTGTTGAATTCCAATATGGTAAAGATACAGGCTTGAAATCAGTGACAGGCAAAGATGAAGATGACCATGTGTTCCGTGTTCAATCATGGCGTAATGTGGCGATGACTGCGCCTTATTTCCATGATGGTTCTGCTAAGACTTTGGATGAAGCCGTTAAAACTATGGCAAAAGTTCAGTTGGATACGAAGTTATCTAACCGCGATGTATCAGACATCGTAGCATTCTTGGAAACATTAACAGGGGATGCACCACAAGTAACGTTCCCAGTATTGCCGCGCCCAACAGGTAAAGCTTTGAACTTTAAAGACTAGGTCATACTCACGAAGGTGGGTATCCATGGATTAATCTCCCCTATGGTCGTTGCTTCGCCCCCGTCTTCACGGGAATGACGAGCAATAATATAAACGCCGTGGTGAGCTTGATGCTTGCTACGGCGTTTTTGTTTCTGCAGCATACGCTTTATGGTTAGACCGCAACGACAAACCCTAAAAACATTACCTGCCAAAAAAGCGCCCATGCAAATTGTCGTTTTTATTTTGCCCATCTGGGTCATGGCAGGATTATTGAGCTTTTTTATGCCTTGGACAGGCATGATTGGCTCTGTGCTTGCCATGATTGCATTGTTTACCTTGCCTTTTAAAGCTAAAAAAGGAGCTTGCCCGAATTGTGGGCGTAAGCGCTTGTTTCCATTTTCAGGCTTTGGCGGACCATGCAAGGGTTGCGGGCAGGATATTGTGTTAAGAGGTGATGATATTCATTTGCTTGAGCCAAGAAGTACGAAACCTGTGCCAGGCTCTGGCCGTGGCAACCAACCAACAAGAAAAGATTAAAGGATATAAAACATGGAATCAGTATTAGAACAACGCAGCGGTAATCAATGTGAGCTTTGTGGTGCAACAGAGGGTTTGAGTGTGTATGAAGTGCCATCCAGCCCTGTTGAAGGCGCTGATGCAGCGATTTATGCCTGTGAAACATGCAAAACCCAGCTAGAAGATGAATCTGCGGTCAATGCCAATCATTGGCGTTGCTTGAATGATAGCATGTGGAGCGAAGTGGATGCTGTGAAAGTGGTGGCTTATCGTATGCTGAACCAACTCAAAGGCGAAGGCTGGCCGCAAGATTTATTGGATATGATGTATTTGGAAGATGATGTGAAAGCTTGGGCTGAAGCTGGTTTAGCCGATGAAAATGCTTTGGTACACCGTGATAGCAATGGTGTGGTCTTAGAAGCTGGTGATTCTGTTGTCTTGATTAAAGATTTGAATGTAAAAGGTGCTGGTTTTACCGCAAAACGTGGTACAGCAGTGCGTAATATCCGTTTGGTGTTAGATAATGAAGCGCATATTGAAGGTAAAGTAAACGGACAAACTTTAGTTATCTTAACCGAGTTCACCAAGAAAACTTAATTGATTCACTTTTTGTTCGCTGCCTTTGTTAAAAGTGCTCGCTTAGCAAAAGTAAGCTGTGCGCTTTTGCCTAACCAGCCAACAAAAATCTAATCAATAACCTAATCTGCATTAGATAAAGATGATTCAAGCCAGTGCTGATATTCAGCGCTGGCTTTTGCATTGAAGCTGATGATTTCGGGTGTATCGTAAGGGTGGTTGGCTTCTAGCCATGCAATAACTTTATCTTGATGTGCTTCATCCGTTTTGATGGATAAATAATACTCTTTATCCTTGTAAAGCTTACCTTGCCATTGATATACAGAAGTGCCTTGCGCTGATATTTGCACACAAGCAGCAAGCTTTTGCTCAACCAAGGCCTGTGCTATGCTTTCAGCTTTGGTTTTATCATCTAAGCTGGTGAGAATGATAATCATAAAGCTTGTTTGAGTTTTTCTACACGGGTTCGGTTGACCCCAAAGTCTGACCTGCCTATACGCGATGCCGAGCGGATATGGATAAGCCCAGCAGCTTCATCAAAGCGCAGCTCCACATCATCCACATAATGAAATACAGGTGTGCTAAAGGTGGCGTGAACATAGTTGCCATCATCGGTGACGATTTCAGCACCTTGCGCTTGGATGATGGCTTTAAACTTAGCCCACAACGCTTTGTCTGCTTGGATGGCTTGAATAAAATGCTTTTCATCGCTGGCTTGAACCTGTTCGCTGCATACGCAGTTGGGCGAATCGGGGCAGGGGGCAAGTTTATCGTCTTTCAAACCCAGTGTGTCGGGAGCTTTTTGCGACATGATTGCCATGGTTATGTAAACGATGAAACCGAGTAACGCCAATGCTCCAAGTGAAAATAATGCTGTTTTCATATGATGCCTCTCAAGTGAATCTGCCCAAGATTCGCTCCCTATCTTTCTTGGGTAGCTTAGCCACGATAAGATGATATGAATCATCAATCATTTTATGGATTAAATCTTCGGGCACATCGCTATCCAGTGCCACACTATTCCAATGCTCTTTGTTCATATGGTAGGCGGGTGTAACTCCATCAAACATTTGCCTATAAATAATGGCCTCATCAGGGTCGCATTTTAAGTTAATGCCAATGCTGCCCATCAGCGCAAACATCTTATTTTTCACCTTATACACCGCCACATCTTCACCAAAAGGATAGCTTTTTTCAGCGCCTTTTTTGGCAAGCACATAAGCTTCAATATCAGGGTTAGGCTCAAACAACATAGGGATAGCTTTCCATATTTAAGGCAAAATGCCTAGTGTTGGCGTATGACTACGATTGCTTTGAATAAACCTTTTGATGTGCTTTGCCAGTTTAGCCCGCAGCTAGGTAAGCAAACTTTGGCTGATTTTGTGGATATCAAAGATGTGTACGCGGCAGGGCGTTTAGATCGTGATAGTGAGGGTCTGCTGCTGCTCACCGATGATGGGCAGCTTCAGCATCAAATATCTCACCCCAAGCATAAACTTGCCAAAACCTATTGGGTGCAAGTGGATGGCGATATCACAGATGATGCCATAGCTCAGTTGCAATCAGGCGTTGTACTTAAAGACGGTAAGACCCAACCCGCTCAAGCCAAGCGTATGGCAGAGCCGAAAGATTTATGGGAGAGAGACCCACCCGTACGCTTTCGCGCCAATATCCCAACCTCATGGTTATCCTTGCAGATTACAGAGGGGAAAAACAGGCAGGTGCGGCGCATGACAGCGGCGGTGGGCTTTCCCACACTTCGCCTAATTCGTTATGCTATTGGCAATATTACATTGCATGGTTTGAGCATTGGAACATATAAAGAAGTGGAGGAAGCGGCATTAAAGGAAAAGTTTCCTAAGCATGTGGCAAAGCAGCAAAGCAGAGCTAGACGCAGGCGTTAATCGACATCTGGCCAAGGGCTGTTTGATTTTTTTACAGGCTCTTGAGCCACACCATGCTTCTCATCCAACATGGTTTGATATAATTGCTCTACCTTAGTCCGTGCCCAAGGCGTTTTGCGCAAGAATGCAAGGCTGGACTTGATGGATGGGTTCATATTAAAGCAGCGTATTTTGACATAGATGCCCATTTCACCCCAGCCATAATAAGATACTAAGGCCTCAAGCATCATTTTCAAGGTCACGCCGTGAAGTGGGTCTGTGGATGATGTATGCATAGGGCTATTCTCATAGCTTAAAGCTACATTTTCAACTCTTTTCACGTTAGCTTTGGCAAAAGATAGAAGCAGTACTGGGGTTGACGATGGCGAGAACACTTAAAATCTTTATGCGTGGTAAAAGCATTACACAGCTTCAAGAGATTATGCGGCGCATGGGTTACACCATAGAAGACCAAAAAGGTTTATTTGGTGTGCATACCCGTGACGCAGTGAAAAGCTATCAGAAGCAGCAAAATTTAGCGCCTACAGGGCATGTTGATGATGATTTGATGTCTATGCTGCAAGGCGGAGCGCCACAAGCAAGTGCTGAAATGCCTGCGCTTGAAAGCAAAGCATTGCCTATCAATCAACAAGAGCTGGATGCTTTGATTCGTTTGCTCATTCAAAAGGATGTGTTTACGCAAGAAGAGTGGGATGTTGAAAGGAAAAGAGCAGTGCCTAGCAGCCTCATTTAGGGTCTGTTAATACTCATCATGCTGCGCCCAGCATTTACGCAAGCCCTTGCCGATACTTTATTGGCAGGCAACCATGTCAATTTGGTCAGCCCACATGGGCGAGGGCGCAGGCAAACCTTGTTGGATTTAGAAACCTTGCTTGGTGATGTTGTCGTGCGGAAAATTGACCTCAAACGCGAGCAAAATATATGGCAAACATGGCTTGATGATACTTTAAGTTTAAATGGTCAAATTATTGTTATTATTCATAATATTGAATATATAAAAGAAGAACATAAGCATGCGCTTCAACATTTGAGATTAAGCAAAAATATGACTTTATTATATGTTTTAGAACATGAAAATCATGCTTTGAATCAGCAGGCTCAATATCTTGAGCTTCCCATGAAAATGGATTAATAAATTTTGTTGGCATTAGATATGCTCATACGCAAATATCATGCTGGCTTCTACGCGACAATATACCTTTTCCATTCTCTTTCTGATGGCTTCAGCTTTAATCATTAGCGTAGCGGTTTATTCGATGAATGTTGCACATCGTATCGCTGATGTGCATGCTCCTTTGGTTGATGCATCCATGGAAATCCAACTTGAATTAACTAAGGCTCACTTGTTGTTTGAAGAACTGATGGTGGGTGATAATCATATTGATATGCAGCAAGTCTTACAGCATATCAAAGAGGCGCAGTGGTTTATCCATGCTATGGCATGGGGTGCTAAGAAAGATGGCATGACGTATGTCCCGCTTGATGATGGCGCTTTTAACCACCGCATTCTAAGGCTTGGCGAAGCTATAAAGATATTAGCGTCATTGATGGATAAGCGTCTATCACACCAACAAACTTCACTGCCAGGAAGCCGAGCTGATGAGCAATTTAATGGACATTATGAGGCAATATTATTTGATGCAGAGCGAATGAAACAACATCTGATGCAGCTCATTAGCGAAGAAAGAGAGACGCAAAAAGTAAGCAACTATGTGGGGCTGGCCTTGCTTATTATCCTACTGATTGGTGTGCTGTATTATAATATTATGCAGCGTGGTAGAGAGTTATTGTTAATCAAGCAGCTTAAAGAAATGGCAACCCATGATGAGCTAACACTGCTACATAATCGTAGAAGCTTTAACAAAGTATTCAACAATGCATGGTATAATGCTTTACGAGCGAAAACGCCATTAACTATTGCGATTTGCGACATTGATTTTTTCAAGAAATACAATGATACCTTAGGTCATCAGGCAGGAGATATGTGTTTGCAGCAAGTCGCTCAAGTACTCCAAGGCATTTTAAAACGGGAAACGGATTTTGTGGCTCGTTATGGTGGTGAAGAATTTGTGTTTATCCTTCCTGTTACTTATGCAGAAGGCGCACGCTGGTTTATGGATAAGCTGCATAAACATGTAGCCGAGGCAAAAATTAAGCATCCTGCATCAGATGTATCTCAATATGTCACGTTAAGCATTGGCATTGCAACCTGCACACCAAACTCAAAAGAAAAGTGCATACTGATTGAAGCAGCCGATAAAGCACTATATCAAGCCAAAGCACAAGGACGAAATCGAACAGTTTTGGCATCCTCTTAACTTTTAAGGCACTGTTTGCCTTATGGCGAAGCAGCGCAAAATTATTCATGTCGATATGGATGCATTCTTCGCATCGGTTGAACAGCGGGATAACCCTGAGTATAGAGGGAAACCACTGATTGTGGGTGGTAAGCCCAATTCTCGCGGTGTGGTGGCGGCATGTAGCTATGAAGCACGTAAGCTTGGCATTCATTCAGCCATGCCATGCTCGCAAGCTTATCGGCTTTGCCCTGAGGCGATTTTTGTACCTGTGCGCTTTGCTGCATACCGTGAGGCTTCGGCTCAAATTCGTGAGGTGTTTTGGCGTTATGCTGCCCAAGTTGAGCCACTATCATTGGATGAAGCTTATTTGGATGTGAGCTACACAGCATCGTTTAATGGTATTGCCACCGATATTGCCAAAGCGATTAAGGCTGAAATCAAGCAAGAGACAGGTTTAATTGCATCCGCTGGGGTATCGTACAACAAATTTTTAGCCAAAATTGCCTCGGACATGGATAAGCCTGATGGATTATACGTGATTCGACCAGAGCAGGGTGCTGCTTTTGTACAAGCCTTAAAGATTGGTAAGTTTTATGGCATTGGCCCTGCCACAGAAAAGAAAATGCACAGCTTGGATATTTATACAGGTAAAGATTTAAAAGCCTGGTCACTGGCTGATTTGAAAGCGCATTTTGGCAAGTCTGCAAGCTATTACTACAACATCGCTAGGGGCATTGATGAGCGCCCAGTCAAAAGCTTTAGAGAGCGCAAATCTTTGGGCAAGGAAACTACATTTGCAGCGGATATTTTGGATGTGGATATACTTTTAGCACACTTCAAAGCCTTGGCAGCGCAAGTGTTTACAAGCTTGGATCAACATAAGCTCAAAGGCAAACGCCTCACCATCAAAGTGAAATACAAAGACTTTACGCAAGTCACCCGCTCAAAAACTATGCCTGCACCCATTGAGCAAGCACAAGCCTTACCATTAGCCGCAGAGCTTCTCAAACATACCCAAGCAGGTAAACAGCCTGTGCGGTTGGTTGGGCTAACCATCAGTAGCTTTGAGCAGGAAGAGCATCATCAAGACAATGAGTTGCAGTTAGGTTTGGGGATTCGATAGTTAATACCCTTCGGTTACGCTTAGGGTGACAGTGCCTTGCTTATTTTGACTACTGATTGACAAAACCAATCAGGATATGGCAAAGTTTGTATGGTTTTTGACAAAAGATGTTAATAAAGGAGAAAACCAATGCCAACCATGAATATTTCTCTCACCCCTGAATTGATGAAGCAGGTGCAAGATAAAGTTGCCACAGGCATGTATAATAATGCCAGCGAATTTATCCGCGAAGCGATACGCAATGTGGATACCAA
>JALUHL010000125.1 GCA_027053695.1 Ghiorsea sp. | reverse complement strand
TACAAAGGAATCCTTATGAGCTGGTTAACCCGTTTGATTGAACGACCTAAAAGTATCATCAGCGGCGAGTCTAATACGCCTGATGGTTTATGGGTCAAATGTCCAGGTTGTACTGAGACGTTATACAATAAAGAATTGATGCGCTCAGAAATGGTATGCCCTAAGTGTGATCAACATTTGCGTATTTCTGCAGCAGATAGAGCCGCTTTTTTATTTGATGAAGATACCTATGATGAATGTGATACGCATTTAACCTCGCAAGACCCCTTACAATTTAAAGATCAAAAGCGCTATACCGACCGTTTGAAAGCTGCGAATAAAAAAGCAGGCAAAGATGATGCGGCACGTAATTATTTTGGTGATATCAAGGGCATTACAACATCAGTGACCATGTTTGAGTTTGCTTATATGGGCGGAAGCATGGGCTCTGTGGTCGGCGAAAAAATTGTGTTGGGTATGGAGCGAGCTCTTGAGCGCCAATGCCCATATCTGTTGATTACCGCATCAGGTGGTGCGCGTATGCAAGAGGGGATTTTATCGTTGATGCAAATGGCGAAAACGTCATCGGTTTCCAACCGCTTGAATGAAGCCAAACTTCCCTTTGTCTGCCTATTGACTGACCCGACTATGGGTGGTGTTTCAGCATCGGTGGCTTGGCTTGGCGATGTGATTATTGCAGAGCCAGGTGCATTGATTGGTTTTGCGGGTCCTCGGGTGATTAAAGAAACGGTGGCTGAAGAGCTTCCTGAAGGTTTCCAGCGTGCAGAATTCTTGCTTGAGCATGGGCTTGTGGATGATGTGGTGGATAGACGCGAGCAGCGCGATTATTTAAAAACATTGTTTGAACATTTGATGTCCCGCTCTTATCGTCAACCTAACTAAACTCAAATAAACCCATGGTGAAACCTCAAGATAAGCCATGCCAAGTTGAGGCTTGGTTAGAAGCTTTGGGTGCGCCTAGCGCAGATAGAGATTATCAACCCGGCCATGCACGCGTGCTTGCTTTGCTGCAGGCTGCCCAAGAGCAAGGTTTTACATTCCACAAACCTAAACTGCGCATTCGCATTGCAGGCACCAATGGTAAAGGTTCTACTGCCCATTTCCTTGCGTACGCTTTGCAAGCCAATGGTTATCATGTGGGGTTATATACTTCACCGCACATTCTAACTTTTCATGAGCGTATTCAGGTGAATGGAATGCCTATTGTACAAGACGATTTGATGCGTCTTATGGCGATGGTGATGCCTTTGGCATTGGAAAAGAAGGCATCGTACTTTGAAACTGCGGCTGTGCTTGCGTTGTTACATTTTAGTCAGCAAAAGGTGGATGTGGAAATATTGGAAGCTGGGGTGGGTGCTCATTTTGATGCGACCACGGCAGTGCCTGCAGACATGGCATTGCTCACATCTATTGGTTTAGACCATCAAGCTTGGCTGGGTGATACGCTTGAAGCCATTGCGCGTGATAAAGCTTATGTATTTAAAGGTTGCGCTACAAAACTAAGTATGAAGCAAAGTTTGGAAGTGGAAAGGGTGTTAGGTGAAGTGGTGCAAGATGTCGTTTATACCCAAGCTTGGGACATGCCCTTAGCGGTGCTTGGCGAGCATCAAAAGCATAATGCAGGTTTAGCTTATGCGGCATTGCAGCATATGCATACCTATCTACCAGACTTGGATATAACCAAAGCCGAACACAGCATACAACATGCTTTGATTTCAGGGCGGTTAGAGCAGGTACAGCATCAAGGGCATACATTTATCTTGGATGCAGCGCATAATGAACATGCCATCCAAGCTTTACTGCCCACCCTAAAAGATATGCAACGCTTCGATGTGATTTTCTTGGCAACCCGAGAAGATAGAGATTTAAGCGGTTGTGTGGCTAGGCTTGAGGCATATGCAGGTAAAGTCGTGGTGATGACAGGGCTGAAACCTTATATATATCAATCAATCACTGAGGCACTTGATGCAGAAGTTGTTGCATATCCGCAAGGTCGTTTTTTGGTTTTGGGTTCATTTCTGACGCTAAACGAAACCTTATCTTGGTTCAAAGCAGGGTTCAAAGTATAAGTGAAACATAGCTAAGCTTGCCAATAGCAAGCTTTCCACCCATGATTTGCGCATGACATCTATTTACGTTGACCCCGAAGAAATTAGCCGTTTTGAGGCCATTGCAGCTGAATGGTGGAATCCTGATGGTATGTTTAAACCCTTGCATCAAATCAATCCTTTGCGCTTGGACTATATTGGGCAGCGGGTTGATTTAAGCGATGCTAAAGTTTTGGATGTAGGTTGTGGCGGGGGATTGCTTGCCGAAGGCATGGCAGGCCGTGGTGCTGAGGTAACAGGTATTGACCGCTCACCCAAAGCTTTGAGCGTTGCCAGTGTACATGCTGAGCAGTCAGGGATAGATGTGGACTACCAAGAAAATGATGCGGAAACATGGGCGCAATCACATCAGGAAACATATGATGTGGTGACTTGCTTGGAAGTGTTAGAGCATGTTCCCGATGTGAAGCGAACGGTTGCGGCATGTGCTGATATGCTCAAGCCAGGCGGGTTATTCTTCTTTGCCACATTAAACCGTACACCGATATCATATATTAAAGCGATTATTGGTGCGGAATATGTATTGGGCTGGTTGCCGAAAGGAACGCACCAATACAGCAAGTTTATCAAGCCCTCTGAGATGGTCGATGCAGTGCGTGATGCAGGCTTAGAAGCCCAAGACATGCAGGGCATGAGTTATGCGCTTCTTTCGGGCAACTTTTTATTATCACATGATTTGAGTGTGAACTATTTGGGTTTTGCGAAGAAACCTACCTAACTTTTTATTTTGCGATTATTCATCACCCTATTCTTTTTTATGCAGCTGCCAGCTGTGGTATATGCAGGTGAGCTGGTTGCCAATCAGATTCAACGCGACCCTTACGGCATGATTCATGCGCAAGGTGATGTGCATATGAAAACTCATGGCATGGTCATTGAGGCTGAGGCATTGCAACTGGACGTGGATTCACAAGCTGCAACCATCACAGATGCGAAGATTAAAACGCGAGAAGGTCAGAGAATCCAAGGTAAACATTTACAACGCATTGATTTGAAACACTTTCAAGGTGAAGATGTTGTTTATACTTTGTGTGAAGACGATGCGCTGGCATGGAAAATTGTTGCCGGCTCTGCCAATTTGAATTTAGATGAAGGCGTGTTTGAGGCGCATGATGCTCAGTTTGTTTGGGCGGGCATTCCCGTTTTATACACGCCTTATTGGCAGCATGCGCTAACCAGACGTTCTGGTTTGCTTACACCAAGGCTTTCTCACAGTACGCGGCGTGGTCAACAGTTGGATATTCCATTTTATTGGGCAGCAGCGCCCAACTGGGATATGACGCTCATGCCACGCGTGATGAAGCTTAGAGGCGTGATGGCGGATATTGAATGGCGACACCGTTCAGGCTTGGGCGATGAGCTCATTCAACTTGAATCGATTCAGGATAAAGAAACAGGGACAGCACGTGGGCGTTTACGCACAGATATGGGTTGGACATTTGCACCCACTGTCGATGCTGCTGTAGATATTGATGCGGTCAATGATGGTTTATACATTGCCGATTTCCCCTTTTATACAGGCGACCGAGAATCAGCAGCATTTTTAACCAGCAATGCTTATATGGCATGGCGTGATGGGAGTGATAGTGCGATTTTGAGCACCCGTTATCAGCAGGTGCTTGGTGGCGGAAGCAATGCGGCGACGTTGCAAGTCTTACCCCGTTTGCAAACCCGCCATTATTTTGATGTTGCAGGTGAACAAGCTTTGAAGCTGGAGCATCAGACCACTGTTTTTCAGCGTGATGTTGGTGTATCGGGTACACGCATGGGTTTACGTCCATCATGGTCGTTGCCTTGGCAAATGCAGGGTGGGTCGATTGCTGCCAATTGGACAGTGTTGGGGCAATATGTGGGCTATGATTCTAAGAACTTTACCAGCACAACGTCTTCATATGCGGCACTTGCTTCAAGCTTACAAGTGGAAGCAAGATTTGAGCGCGTGTTTGCAGACAGGCAATGGCGTCATGAGCTTAAACCTATCTTGAGGTTGGATGTTTCCACAGCACCTGACCAGAGCGCAGACCCACGTTATGATTCCAGTCTCTTGCCCCTGAATATGAGCAATTTATTGCAAGGCAACCGTTATTCAGGCTGGGATAGGTTTGAGCGCATGCAAAAAGTAAGTTTTCTTTTGACATCATCGCTGGAAACCAAGTCGCAAGATGTGGTGCGTAAAGTCATAGAGATGCAATTGGGTATAGCTTATGATGGATTAAAAGAGACCGTGGATGCTGTAGCCTCTCCAGCGCCAACAACATCCGTATCCAACCTGTTAGCCGAACTTGCATGGATGCCGTTTTCAGATTGGAAAATTGATGCAGGTGGGCAACACCATGCCAGCAATAATCGCTGGGTTGAAGCCCATGGTGGTATTCATTGGACGGGGCAAGGGCAATATGCGCATTTGGCATGGCGACGCACAGATGCTTCCTATTCAAGGGCTGCGCAATCTCTTACCTTTTCAGGGCGGGTAAAAATGAATCAGCGATGGTCATCTTATACCCAAGGACAATATGACCTTTTGCGCAAACATACCATACAGACCACACTTGGCCTTGCATATCAGCATGCTTGTTGGGATGCGAGCCTTGAGGGTTATAAATCTTACCAAGTTGGTTCCAACAGTTTAACCGATATTGGTTGGCGCTTCTTGCTCACCTTTGATGGGCTAGGTAGCTTTGGCGATAGTTAATTTAAGAGGTCAACATTGAAAATATTAAATGGAATGATGATGGGTTTGGTGGCCTTGCTGCTGCATACGCAAACTGCTTATGCAGAGCGTTTGGATGCGATTGCGGCGGTGGTCAATGGCGAAGTGATTACATGTTATGAAGTGGAAACGGCGGTTGATGGTTTAGCCAAACAGTTCAAGCAGGGTGGTGGCAGCATTCCCAATAGAGATGAGCTTTTTAAACGAGCCCTAGAATCAAGAATTCAACGCGCACTGCAATACCAAGAAGCACAGAAGCTGGGTTTGAAAGTGTCTCCCCAAGAAGTAAAAGCTGCGATGGCTGATGTGGAAAAACGCAATAATTTACAAGAAGGTCAGCTTTTAGAAGTGCTCAAGGCTCAAGGCATTGATGTGGAAACCTATAAAGAAACCGTCAAAGACAGAATTTTAAGCTCTCGCCTTATCAATAGCGCAGTGCGCGCTAATCTTCATGTGAGTGAAGAAGCCATGCGCGAGTATTACCGTAAAAACCTTAAAGACCCCAAACCTGTGCGTGAGATTCACACGGCACAAATGTTTGTTGCCATTCCTGCCGATGCCGATGCGGAAACTGTGGAACGCAAGCGCCAAGAAGCAGAGGATTATTATCAGCGCTTTTTAGCAGGCGAAGATTTTACATCCATTGTTACTTTAGAATCTGATGCACCCAATGCCAGCGAAGGTGGCGATATGGGTTGGGTTTCTGAAGGGTTGGTGAAAGGTGCTTTCAAGAAGATGTTTGATGTGCCTGTTGGCGGAGTAACACCTGTCATTCGTTCAGCAGGCGGTTTTCATATTGTGAAAGTGTTAGATGAACGTATGCGCAAACCAGATGATTTATTGCCCTACGAAGAAGCACATGCTCGCCATATCTTGATTCAGATTCCTGATAGTGCTGATGTGGATACGCAACTCAAGATTCGGCAAAGGGTAGAGAAAATTGCAGAGGAAATGCAGGGCACATCCGATGAAGCATTTGCTGTGCGAGCCAAAGAATTATCGCAAGGCCCAAGTGCATCGCGTGGTGGTGATTTGGGTTGGTTTAAACGTGGTCAAATGGTTCCAGCCTTTGATAAAGTTGTGTTTGCGATGCAGCCGGGTGAAACCAGCGGCGTGGTGGAAACCCAGTTTGGCTTGCATGTGATTCGTTTGGTGGAAAAGAGGAAAGTCAATCCCAATTCATTTGAAGCACACAAAGCTCAGATTGAGCAAACATTGGTCGAATCTGAAATGCGGCAGCAAGTACCGCGTTGGATGAATGGCCTGTTGGAGAACGCTAAGGTTGAAAAAAGAAGTTGTGATGCCATGACAAAGGCAAACCCAACAGACCTTTACACGTCTGTGGCAGATAACAGCCAAGAGCAAGGTGCATCGAGCGATGTTTATGCACAGCAAGGAAGCATGAAAAGCCAAGGTGACCAGTCTCAAAGCATTCAATCTCAAAGTATTCAGTCTCCAGATGCTCAACCGCAAGCGATGCAACCCAAGAGTACAGCATCAGGCATGACACAGACACCAACAGAAATGACTGCAAACAATGAAGATGCTGCTGCCCCAGCTTCGTTGTTAAGTGCTTGGAAAGAAGCGTGGCAAGCCAAAGATTTGCCTGCTTATTTTGCCTTGTATGACCACACGCACTCGCCAGATAAGCGTTTCTCAAGCTTTAAAAAGTGGCAGGCTTATAAAACGCGGGTAACAGGGCAACATCAGAATATTCATGTGAGCATAAGCGATGTGCTGCAAGAAGAGCTTGAAGCGGGTAAACGTGTTCAGTTTAGCTTTGATCAGCATTTTAAATCCAACCGTTTGGATGATTTTGATAGGAAAGTGATTGTGATGGAAAATAGAGATGGTGATTGGAAAATTATCAGTGAACGAACTGTGAAATAAACCAGCGTGCTACCTTTTGTTTTAACGCTGGGAGAGCCAGCAGGGATTGGCCCTGATTGCGTGCTACTGGCTTATCAAGCTAAGCCACATCTTTTTGAAAATATTGTCATTGTTGCCAAACCGTGTTGGTTAACTGGGCGTGCTACAGAGCTCGGCTTAGCTATTAAAATATCAACATGTGATGCCAGTTTTCGCAAGCGTACAAAGCCAAATACACTGTGGGTATTTGACCCTACAAATGATGAGCTGCGCACCGTGATTGCGGGAAAACCAAGCGCTTTAGAAGCCGAAGCTGTGGTCACATGCATTCGTGTAGCTGCAGAAATGTGTTTAAGCGGGCAAGCCTTGGGTTTAGTCACAGCCCCGATTGAAAAAGCGATTTTAAAAGATGGTGGGTTTGATTTTCCAGGCCATACCGAGTTTTTAGCAGACATTGCAAGTGTAAATAGAGTGGTGATGATGTTGGCATCCAGCGCTGTACGTGTGGCTTTGTTGACCACGCATGTGGCGATTAGTGATGTTTCAAGCTTGCTCAATCAAGAAGATACCCAAACGATAATTCGTATCACTTATCAAGCCATGCAGCAGCAAATGGGTATAGATCAACCAAGACTGGCGCTTACAGGTTTAAACCCGCATGCAGGCGAACAAGGGCATTTTGGCAGAGAAGAAATTGAAGTTTTACAACCTGCTTTAGATGCATTGAAGGATGACGGTATCATGGTGGATGGCCCTCTACCTGCGGACACACTTTTTTCAGCGGATATGCGCAAAAATTATGATGCGATTATTTGTTGTTATCATGACCAAGCATTGATTCCGATTAAAGCGTTAAGCTTTGGTGATGCCGTGAATATCACGCTGGGTTTACCCTTTATCCGCACCAGCGTTGACCATGGAACAGCATTAAATCGTGCAGGCACGGGTAAAATCAGCTACACTAGTTTGGTTGCAGCCATTGAAATGGCGCAAGATTTCCGAAGGAGTAGTCATGATTGATGATATTGCTGGAAAACTGTTGATTGCAACTCCTTCACTTCAAGAAGGCTTTTTCCACGATAGTGTGGTCTTGCTTTGCCAGCATGATGATGAAGGCTCAATGGGGTTGGTGCTCAATAAACCGCAGCCGATTAACGTCTTTGAAGTGTTGGATGATATGGAACTTTTTGAAACTGAACGCCAAAAAGGCATAGCACAAATGCGTTTTGAAGAGCAAATTGTGTATGAAGCAGGGCCTGTGGATGAATACCGAGGTTTTGTATTGCATGAAATTGATAAAACCTATGATTCCACCATGCGCGTGGGTGCAGATTTTAATTTGACCACATCCAAAGATATTTTGGAATTGATTGCAGAAGGCAAAGGCCCTCAGCGTTTTTCTTTATTGTTGGGTTATGCGGGCTGGGGTGAAGGTCAGCTTGAAGATGAGTTGATGAATAATGATTGGCTTTTAGCCACACCAACCAAGGATATGATTTTTGATACACCACCTGAACAAATGTGGGCTGTTGCAGCGCGAGGTATAGGCTTTGAACGCGCGCAATTATCTCACCAAATTGGTCATGCATAATGCAGGTTCTCATTGTTTGTCATTCCGATTATCAGCATACGCAAAGTGTGGCTGATGCTATTGCTGCAGGCGCAATAGCGGCTTTGCAAGATGCGGGTGAAGCTGAAAAAATTTTCGTAAAACAAGCCGCAGATGTAAACCTTGATGATATGCAGGTTGCAGATGTGCTTATCTTTGGAACACCAGTGCATATGGGTAGCATGGCTTGGCAAATGAAGCAGTTGATTGATAAGGGCTCCAAGCTTTGGATGCCCAACGCTTTGCAGGGTAAAATTGGTGGTGTGTTTGCTACTTATGGTGGCTTTGGTGGTGCAGGTGGTGGCGTTGAGCAAACATTGATGTCGCTCCATGCCAATTTCTTAGAGCAAGGTATGTTGGTGTGTGGTTTCCCACGTTCTTTATCAGGTTATGCTGATGCAGGTATTCATTGGGGTTTAGCAGTACGCACAGGCAATGATGAAGGTATGCCTGAAGGTGTGAGCCAAGCTGCATTGGTGGCAGCGCGTGCTTACGGTGCGCATGTGGTGGAAACAGCACTTAAATTTAAATCATAAAAGGATTTATTGACGCATGTCCGTTTATACAGAACTAACAACACAACATTTTGAAACGATTTTAAAAGATTATTCACTGGGCAAACTAAAAAGTTTTACAGGCATTGCTGCGGGCATTGAAAACAGTAATTTCTTTATTGATATGCAAAGTGGTGAGCGATATGTGCTGACTATTTTTGAGCGCTTGGCGGGCGATGAATTACCTTACTTTATGCGTTTGATGAAGCATTTAGCGACACATGGTTTGAAAAGCCCAGATGTGCAAGTGCGTAAAGATGATTCGCTTATTTTTGACTTTGAGGCCGAAGATGGGGTCAAGCAAGGCTGTATTGTGTCTTGCCTAACAGGAGAAACTTTAGACTTCTTGAATGAAGCCCAGCTTAGGTCATCAGGCGAAGCTTTAGCCACGCTACATATTGCAGGCAGTAGTTTCGATGAGCATAGAGAAAACCCCACAGGGTTTGCTTGGTTGGAAGATAATATCAAACACATGCAAGCGGATGTGGAAAAGGCTTATGGCGCAGATGCACTTGCTTTGCTGAATGATGAGCTGGCTTATCAAAAGGGGCAAAGTGTTGGTGGTTTACCCAAAGGGGTGATTCATGGTGATTTATTCGTGGATAATATCTTGTTTGAGGATGATGATGTTTCGGGTGTGATTGATTTTTATTATGCTCATGACGCTGCTTATGCCATGGATATTGCCATTGCCATCAATGCGCAAGCGATTGTGCTTGGTGATGATGACAAACAACGTATGGCTGTATTTTTAGAGGGTTATGAATCCAAACGCCCACTTCATGCTGATGAAAAAGATGCGCTGGGTGGTTTATTGCGTTTGGGTGCATTGCGTTTCTGGGTGTCACGCTTATATGATGCCTTATACCCAAGGGGTGGGGCGATGACGCAAACCAAAGACCCTGAGGAATATCGCAAAAAATTATTATTGCATAGAATGTAGTTTACTTTTTCTTGAATAAATCCTACTCTTCGGTACATAATAGTGTACATGTACATTTAGGAGATAAGTTATGGAAGCGATAAGTTATACAACAGCTAGGTCAACACTTTCAAGTACGATGGAAAAAGTATGTCATGACCATGCGCCAGTTATTATCACTAGGAAAAGTGAAGGTGCTGTGGTGATGATGTCGCTCGAAGATTATGAAACTATCACCGAAACTAATTATCTTTTGCGCTCTCCAAGTAACGCAAAACGGTTAATTGAATCTATCAGTGAGCTTGAATCAGGTCGAGGAAAAGAGCGGAAGCTGGCGGAATGAAGTTAGTCTTTTCATCACTTGCTTGGGATGACTATCTTTATTGGCAAAAGACAGAAAAAAAAATTCTTAAGCGAATCAATTTACTTATCAAAGATATTCAGCGCTCACCCTATGAAGGTATTGGCAAGCCAGAGCAACTCAAACACGGGTTAGCTGGTTATTGGTCTCGTAGGATTGATACGGAACATAGGATTGTGTATCAATATCAAGGTGATTCAATTTTAATTGCTCAGCTACG
>JALUHL010000124.1:3119-3360 GCA_027053695.1 Ghiorsea sp. | reverse complement strand
AACAAGGGCTTGAAGCTATATCGCAGCTAGAGCTACCTATTCATTATGATGGTCAAACCATCAATGCTGGATACCGAATCGATATCATGGTTGAAAACTCGCTCATTCTTGAATTAAAAACCGTTGAAAAGTTTCTACCTATCCATAGCGCGCAACTATTATCTTATCTCAAAATGGCAGATAAGAAGCTAGGCCTATTGATAAACTTTAATGTCACTAGTCTTAGGCATGGTATAAAAAG
>JALUHL010000124.1:0-3109 GCA_027053695.1 Ghiorsea sp. | reverse complement strand
TTTATAAACAAACGAACCGCAGAGGACGCGAAGGGACGCGAAGTTTTTATAAGAGAACTGCTGCTGTAAGCAACATAGCATTAAATTCACATTTCATTCCTCTGCGTAACTTCGCGCCCTCTGCGGTTCAAAAAAAGGTTAAATCATGAGTTCTATTTTAAATGAAATCGCGGCATACAAACGCGAGTGGGTGAAAAGCTGCAAGCAAAAAGTCAGTGAGCAGGCATTAATCACCCAAGCAAAATCGATTCAACCTCTGGATTATGCAGGTGCTTTAGTCGAGCGCATCAGCAAGCAAAAAAATGCTGTGATTGCAGAAGTGAAAAAAGCGTCACCATCCAAGGGCATTATCCGTGAAGATTTTCATCCTGTAACCATTGCCAAAACTTATGAACAAGGTGGAGCAACATGTTTATCTGTGCTCACCGATGTGAAATATTTTCAGGGTGATGACCAATTCGTACGCGATATTCGTGAAAATGTGACCATCCCGATTCTACGCAAAGATTTTATGCTCGACCCCTACCAAATCATTGAAGCGCGCGCCATGGGTGCAAGTTGTATTCTCTTAATCATGGCGATGATTGAAGATGGGTTGGCGCAGGAATTGTGCACAGCAGCTCATGAACTGGGGTTGTCTGTGCTACCCGAAGTGCATGATGCCAAAGAATTAGAGCGGGCTATGGATTTAGACACGCCATTACTTGGCATTAACAACCGTAACCTGCATACCTTTGATATTACCCTTCAAACCACGCTGGATTTGCTTGCTGAAATACCCAACGAACGCTCAGTGATTACCGAATCAGGTATCTTTACCCATGACGATATTCAGCTGATGAATCAACATGATGTCTATGGCTTTTTAGTTGGCGAATCACTGATGCGCCAAGATGATCCAGGAGCAGCACTACAAACATTGCTGGGCGAGTGAGCAGTATGCACACACATCATTCGTCATTCCCGCGAAGGCGGGAATCTACAAGCCTCATAAGCTTTCTTTCTTGTGGTAACACATTGCAACTGACATGGATTCCCGCCTTCGCGGGAATGACAAGAAAAGGGTCGCAAAACACATGCAATTAGCTAAAGCCCCGCGCTCTATTCTCTCTTACCCCAAACATTGGGCAGCAGCCCATGAAAGACCTGCATACCAACTGCCTATGTGTAGAGCAGATATGGACAAGCTTGGTTGGGATAGTTGTGATATTGTGTTGGTGACAGGTGATGCTTATGTGGATTTACCCAGCTTCGGCATGGCAGTCGTTGGCAGAGCCTTAGAAGCTCAAGGTTTCCGAGTCGGCATTATTGCCCAACCCGATTGGAAATCCGCCGATGATTTCAGAGCTTTGGGCAAACCCAATCTCTTTTGGGGCGTGACAGCGGGCAACATGGATTCCATGGTCAACCGCTATACATCCGAGCGCAAAATTCGTTCTGATGATGCGTACACTGTTGGGGACATCGGTGGCAAACGCCCAGATAGAGCAGTTACGGTGTATGCCCAGCGCGTCCGTGAAGCATTTAAGGGTGTGCCTGTGGTCATTGGTGGTATTGAAGCAAGCCTAAGACGTATTGCCCACTATGATTATTGGTCAGACAAGGTGCGCCGCTCCGTGCTTATGGATTCCAAAGCGGACATATTGGTCTATGGCAATGGTGAACGCCAAATTATTGAAATTGCACACAGATTAGCGGCGGGCAAAAGCATAAAAGATATGAAACATATTCGGGGTACGGCTGTGATGGTCAATGCTGTGCCTGATGGTTGGCTTGAAATGGATAGCCATGACATCGATACACCGGGTGAATTGATTCAACATCCCAACCCCTATGCCATGAACGGTGCAGACAAGGTTTGTGATGAAAAACAAATACATAGGGTGCGTGAAAAGGTTGAGCCTATTTCCATTCTGGATGTGAATAGCAACCGAGATAAAACTGTCATTCGCATGCCTTCTTATGAAACTGTTGCCGAGGATGAAGTGCTCTATGCCCATGCTTCCCGACTTCTGCACTTGGAAACCAATCCGGGTAATGCAAGAGCCTTGATTCAGCGCCATGGCACACGCGAAGTCTGGATAAACCCGCCCCCGATTCCTTTAACCACTGAAGAGTTGGATAGCGTATTTGATTTACCCTATTCAAGGCTACCTTATATGGGTTATGGCGACATTAAAGCCAAAGCAACCAAAATTCCTGCTTATGAAATGATTAAAAACTCCGTCAACATTATGCGTGGCTGTTTTGGTGGCTGCACATTCTGCTCGATTACCGAACATGAGGGGCGTATTATTCAAAGTCGCTCTGAAAAATCAGTGCTGAAAGAAGTCGCTGCGATTCGAGATAAAACGCCCAACTTTACAGGTGTGATTTCCGATTTGGGTGGCCCCACCGCTAATATGTACCGCCTGAAATGCAAATCAGCAGAGGTTGAAGCATCCTGCCGCAAGCCATCATGCGTGTTTCCTGATATTTGCAAGAATATGGGCACAGACCATAACCCACTCATTCAACTTTACCGCAAAACACGCGAACTTAAAGGCATCAAGCGCGTGTTTATCGCATCAGGGTTGCGCTATGACTTGGCAGTGAAATCACCTGCGTATATCAAGGAGTTGGTCACCCATCATGTGGGTGGTTATCTGAAAATCGCGCCCGAGCATACCGAAAATGCGCCCTTGGATAAAATGATGAAACCCGGCATTGGTGCATACGACAAATTCAAGACACTTTTTGAAAAATACTCCAAAGAAGTTGGGAAAAAGCAGTATTTGATTCCTTATTTTATTGCAGCACATCCCGGCACAACCGATGAGGATATGCTTAGTCTTGCACTATGGCTCAAGCAAAACAACTACAAAGCCGACCAAGTGCAAGCATTCTTGCCATCGCCCATGAGTACGGCTGCTGCTATGTATCGCTCTGGGCGCAATCCCCTCAAAGCGATTAGCCGTGTTAAACCACGGTATAAAGAAGAAGTATTTGTGCCCAAGCGCAAAAAGCAACGCGATTTACATAAAGCCTTCTTGCGTTATCATGATAAAGATAACTGGCCTATGCTTAGGGATGCGCTGAAAAAAATGGGTCGTGCAGACCTCATTGGCTC
>JALUHL010000123.1 GCA_027053695.1 Ghiorsea sp. | reverse complement strand
AGACTAGGTAAAGGTTCATGTTTTTATATTGAGCTCAAAGCAGCCCGCAAACCACGAAAAACAGCGGCAGAGCCCATGATTGATAGCGTGATTCGCCAACGCATGAAAGTGGCTGTTATCAATGAAAACATGATGTTACGAGAAAGCTTGGAAACCCTACTTGCCTCTTGGGGCTGCCAAGCTAAAGCCTTCCAATCTTCAAGCTTTGCCCTCAATTACATCAAAACAGAATCATGGCTACCTGATGCGCTTATCGTGGATGGAACATTGGAAACTACGCAACTCAATTTGGAGGATGTACAAGACATTCGTAACCTTTCAAGGCAAGATATGCCCATGATTTTAATCAGCAAAAAACAAGAAAATACCTATGCCAAAGAAGCCGAACGCTTTGGTTTTACGCTTTTAAACCATCCTGTTGAAGCCAATACTTTGCGCGATATTTTGGGTGAGCCTAACATGGAAGGAATCCACATATGAGCACAAAAGCTTTGATGGGCAAAGATTTGCAAACCTTACTTGAACTGGAGCCCGTTACCCTAGGCAAAGAAATGTTGAGTTTGCATGCATCAGAGTTGGCTGAATTACTCCTTGCCTGCCGCAATGATGACGAACGCTTGCAACTGATGCAGGCCATCCCTGATGATTTATTGGGCGATACTCTGCTCGAACTGCCTGAAGGCATGAAAGAAGACCTGCTTGCCAAACTTAACCCTAGCGATATTGAGGATGTGGTTGAGCATCTGGATTCAGATGATGCCACCGACATCCTACAATCGGTCAAACCTGAGGTTGCAGATGAAGTCATCAAAGGGTTAGACCCTGAAGATAGGCGCGGCATTGAGCCTCTAATGGCTTATGAAGAAACCTCTGCTGGCGGACTTATGCAAGCAGAACTCTTCAAAGTCCGCGATGATTGGCAAGTTGAGAAAGTGCTTTCTGTATTGCGCCGCTGGGGGCAATCCATTGAAAACTTAACCTATATTTATGCCGTAAATCAGCATGACAAACTCACGGGCGTTGTGCCACTGCATGCGCTTCTTTTTACCGAGCCCGATGAAGAAATTTGGCGCATTGCCGATGCCGACTTTCCCACTGTTACTGTGGATGAAGACCAAGAAGAAGTGGCTAGAATCTTCCATAAATATGATGTTTTGGCTTTGCCTGTTGTGGATAAAAAAGGTGTGCTGGTGGGTCGGATTACTGCGGATGACATCATTGACGTGGTACATGAAGAAGCCACCGAAGATATGTTTCACTTGGCAGGTTTATCGCATCAAGATGACTTGGCTGAACCTGTACGCATCACAGCTTGGCGGCGTGGTATTTGGCTGATGTTTAATTTGGTTACTGCTGTGATTGCATCGGTTGTGATTGCTCAATTTCAAGGCACTTTGGAGCAAATTGTGGCGCTTGCCGTGCTGATGCCTATTGTCGCCAGCATGGGCGGTATTGCAGGCACGCAAACCTTAACCGTGATGGTGCGTGGCATTGCTTTGGGGCGGGTAACGTTTAACAATGCCAAACGCGCATTATTCAAAGAGGTTAGCGTCAGTATCGTCACAGGCTTAAGCTTTGCCTTTTTGGTCGGATTATTGGCTAGCTTCTGGTTTCCCGAATATGGTGCAACGCTTGGTTTTATCATTGCTGCAGCCATCATGATTAATTTGCTGGTTGCCGGGCTTGCTGGCGCATTGATTCCCTTAACATTGCAACGCTTAAACATCGACCCCGCCTTAGCCTCAGGCACCATTTTAACCACGGTCACTGATGTTGTTGGCTTCCTTGCATTTTTGGGCTTAGCAACCATATTTTTACTTTAAAGCCATGAAATCACTCAAACCATTCTGGCTTTTAGCTTTACTCTTGCCTTTTACTGCCACTAGCGCCGACATTTACACTTATAAAGACAGTAATAATCGATTTTATTTCACAGACAACAAAATGGATAATTCTTACCGTTTGTTATCCGTTTTTCGCCCCAATTTAACCAAGCAGACCAACCAACATTATAGCATCAAACAATACCGTAAAAACAAAGCTGCTTTTACACCGCTCATTTATGCCGCAGCCAAACAACACCATATCGACCCCTATTTATTGCTGGCTATTGTGGATACGGAATCTGCTTTTAATCCCAATGCCGTGTCTAAAACTGGCGCTGTTGGTTTGATGCAATTGATGCCCAAAACTGCGAAAAGTTTAGGTGTGAAAAAGAGACGAAATCCGAAGCAAAATATTCAGGGTGGCGCACTATATTTTAGGCAACTATTAGACCAGTTCAACCATGATAACAGCTTAGCCCTTGCCGCTTACAATGCAGGGCCAACTGCCGTAGTCAATGCAGGTAATAAAATACCTAACTATTTAGAAACAAAGCATTATGTATCCAAAGTGTTGGCAAAATATAATGCTAAAGAATGATGCTCCATTTCATGCTAGGTCTGCTTTTTTAACTTGCCTTGAAGCAATATATCTAGCTCATGTGCAGAAAATCCAGCCTGCTCTCTAGCCTCTGTATTGTATGGCCCATAAATGCCTTGCGGGAAGTGCTTTTCTAAAAGCTGAAAAAAGGTTTCATCAGGCTTTTTCTGCTGCTGTTTGCAAAGGTGATGAAACCAACGCGTGCCGATTTCAACATGACCAATTTCATCTTCAAAAATAATATCTAAAATCGTTGCCGCATGATGATCGCCTGCTTGCCTTAACTTTTCCTGAATCCCTGGCGTCACATCCAAACCTCGCGCCTCCAAAACACGCGGCACCAATGCCATGCGTTCCAACACATCATGGTCTGTTTTTTCTGCCATATCCCAAAGCCCTTGATGCGCAGGATAATCACCATACTCAGCACCCAAAAAACGTAAATGCGCCCGAATCAGCTCAAAGTGATAGGCTTCTTCATCGGCAATGCGCAACCAATCTGCATAATATGCAGCTGGCATATCAGGAAAACGTTGCACGGCATCCAAAGCCAAATTGATGGCGTTAAATTCAATATGAGCAATAGCATGAATCATCATGGCTCTGCCTTTGGCTGTGCCAAAGCCTCGCTTGGGTACGCCTGTTGCACTTACAAGCTCAGGCTTTTCAGGATATCCATTGCTTTGGCTAGATAAAGCTTGTGCAAAGTGCTGAAGCGAGCTTGAAATATAGGTTTTATCTTCGCGCACATCTGCAGCTAAAGCATGCGTGCGCTTAAGCTTTTTATCCGCATCTGTTGCCGCAAAACATTGCCTAACTCGCGCAAAGAAATCCGATGCCATATCTTCTCCCTAATCTTCTGCCCACGCCACTCTCTAACCCAAGCTTGTGAGTATGCATTCTCATGGTCACAATAGCCCACATGATGGATGCACAG
>JALUHL010000122.1:1431-3374 GCA_027053695.1 Ghiorsea sp. | reverse complement strand
TGTCCAAGTCCAAGGGCAATGTGGTTGCGCCACAAAAGCTTATCAATCAAATGGGTGCAGATATTTTACGCTTATGGATTGCCTCGGCAGACTATTCGGGGGATATTCGGATTTCCGATGAAATCATGAAACAATTGGCAGAATCCTATCGTCGTATTCGCAATACGATGCGCTTTTTGTTGAGCAATTTAGAAAACTTTGATGCTTCTCAAGCTGTGCCATTGGCAGAGCGTAAGCCTTTGGATTTATGGGCCATGTCTCGCCTTGCGGAAGTCAGTGCGAATGTGGATAAAGCCTATCACAGCTATACTTTCCATCAAATTCACCAAGATATTCACAACTTTTGCTCGGTAGATTTGGGTGGCTTCTATTTGGATGTGATTAAAGACCGATTGTATTGTGATGCTGCTGATTCAGAGCGCCGTTTATCCGCGCAGTCCACAGTCTATGATATTGCGCATACATTGGTGCGTTTGATTGCGCCCATTGTGCCGATGACTGCCGAAGAGATTTGGGAGCATTTGCCAGGTGCGGAAGGCGGCAGCATTCATGTGCAAACCTTTAACAAAGTTGAGCCTGTATCCATTGATAACGCAGCGTGGGATAAGTTTTTTGCTATGCGTGAATTGGTAAATACGGAAATGGACGTTGCCAAGAAAGATAAAGTCATTGGTTCATCCATTGCAGCAAAAGTAAGCATTCCTGATTTGGATAAGCGCTTTGCTGAAACGATAGGCGAAAGTTATGAGCAATTATTGATTGTCGCTGAAGCCAATGCTGGTGATACATTAAGCATTGAAGCTGTGGGTGGCAGCAAATGCCCGCGTTGTTATGTGGTGGGTACGCCAGCGGATAGCACGCATGATGTGCATAACGAGTTGTGCCAACGTTGTTTAGATGTGGTGAGCGCTTAATGCAACATATCCTCGTTCACTACGCTGAGCTTGCACTCAAAGGCAAAAATCGCCGTGATTTTGTGCGCCAGCTTGCCAAAAACATCAAGCAACTCATTGGCACGAGCAAGATTGATAAAGAGCACGGGCGCATGTTATTGCATGTGGAAAGCATCAACGATGCCATGCTTGAGCATTTGGCATTGATTCCTGGTATCAGCAACTTTGCGGTAGTATTTGAATGTGAATCTGATGTTGAAGCCATGCAAGCCACTGCTCAAAAAGCTATTCAAGCTGCTTACCCTGATGCACAAGGCAAACGCTTCTCGGTGCGCTCTCGCCGCTCGTTTAAACGCTTTCCCTTGATGAGCACAGAAATCAATTTTGAAGTGGGTGGTTTTCTAAAAAATATCTTTGATTTTACCGTGGACATTAACAACCCTGAAATCACAGTGCATGTTGAAGTCGGCGAACATTCCACCTTTATTTATACCAACAAACGCAAAGGTGCGGGTGGCTTGCCTGTGGGCTCCTCGGGGCATGGCGTGGTCTTGTTTTCAGGCGGTATTGATAGCCCTGTTGCTGCATATATGATGATGAAGCGTGGCATGCGTGTGACCTTGGTGCATTTATACAACAGCACCATCAATCGCGATTTCACCAAGATTGAAACCTTGGCAAAGCAGCTGTCCTTATACCAAGGGCGTATCCAACTTATCATGATTGATTTGGAAGAATTTCAGCGCCATGCCATTGCGCTTGTGCCACCCCGCTATCGCATGATTATTTATAAGCGACATATGATTCGTAATGCAGGCATCATTGCCGATACTGTGCATGCCAAAGCCTTGGTAACTGGGGATTCCTTAGGTCAAGTGGCAAGCCAAACCTTGGATAATATCCATGCCATTTATGATGCGGCAAATTTGCCTCTACTTTCACCACTCATGGGTTATGATAAAGAAGAAATTATCACTGTAGCACGAAAAATTGGCACTTATGATATTTCTATTGAAGAATATTGTGATATTTGTTCATATTTGATTGCAA
>JALUHL010000122.1:0-1421 GCA_027053695.1 Ghiorsea sp. | reverse complement strand
AAAGTTGAGCGCCGTGAAGCCGCCTGAGCAAGACATGAATGCCGATAACGCACGTTTGATGCGTTTGGCCACCTATGCTTCGGCGAGTGTGGCATTCATTCTGATTGCTGCAAAATTGGTTGCATGGATGATGACCGATTCCATCACCCTTCTCGCAACCCTGATTGATTCTTGCTTGGATGCCGCCGCCTCATTGATTACCCTATTTGCAGTGCATCATGCCTTGCAGCCTGCCGATAAAGAGCATCGCTTTGGTCATGGTAAAGCCGAAGCTTTAGCAGGGCTTGGGCAATCCGTATTTATCGCTGGCTCATCCCTATTTTTATTGGTTGAATCGGTTCGCCGCTTAATCCACCCTAAAGATTTAGAAGTGTTGGATACGGGTATTATCGTGATGATACTTTCCATTATTTTGACCATGGCTTTGATTGCCTTCCAACAGTATGTGGTGCGGCAAACAGGCTCCACAGCCATTGCTGCGGACTCCGTACATTACAAAACGGACTTGCTGGTCAATGTTGCGGTGATTATTGCCTTGCTACTGGCGATGTATGGCTGGACAGGGGTTGACCCCATTTTTGCGATTGGTATTGCTTTCTATATCTTGCACAGCGCATGGGAAATCGCCCGCGATGCTATCGACCAACTCATGGATAAAGAGCTGTCCGATGAAGATAGAGCAAATATCAAACAACTGGCAACTTCTCACCCCAAAGTGAAAGGTATTCATGACTTGCGCACTCGTAAAGCAGGGCTAACCAACTTCATCCAATTTCATCTTGAACTGGATGGGCAATTAAGCTTAATGCAAGCGCATACGATTGCTGATGAAGTGGAAGCCATCATCAAAGAAACATGGACAGATGCAGAAGTCATCATCCACGAAGACCCGCACGGGCTACAAGAACCAAAACCAATATTCGCCGAAGATGCGGATAAAACTAAGGAAACAACATGATTTCAAGTTTAGTGAAAAAAATTAAAGGTGCTTTTTCAAGCGAACCTCAACATACGAAAGAAGAGGCAAAAAAAGAAGCTGTAAAACCAACACAACAAGCGGGTGACAAACCCAAACGTAAACGTCCGCCTCGCAAGCCCCGCCAACAACAAAACAATCAACAAAAGGATAGTAAATCATCATCCAAAGCTGGGCAAACAGGTAAAGGCGCACACGGCAAACCCAAGCCGCAAGGCAAAAAAGTGCACAAACCGCATGCAGAGCGCGCAAAACCTACACTTGCAGGCCCCATTGAAGCCCATGATGATTGGGTCGCCGATAAAGAAACTGAATTTACCGCTTTGGGTCTTCCCAATGCCTTGCTACACGCCATTGATGATTTGGGGTATACAGAATTATCTGCTGTGCAAAAAATCGCATTCCCGATTACCATGGCTGGCAAAGATATTGCAGGGCAAGGGCG
>JALUHL010000121.1 GCA_027053695.1 Ghiorsea sp. | reverse complement strand
GCTGGTAGGCGCAACCACTAATGCTGGGTGATGAAGGCGACCCTCTTCTTTTTCTTTGAGAATGCAGGCTAAGGTTTGAATCGTTTTGCCCAAGCCCATATCATCCGCTAAAATACCATGCACACCAGTGCGCATCATCATTTGCAACCAATTTAAACCATCGCGTTGGTAATCACGCAATTCAGCTTGCAGACCTTTTGGCACTTCAACATCTGCAATTTGACTACTATCCACCAAGCTTTGCACAAGCTCTAGCCATTTTTTATCATCTTTGATTTTGACCTTTTCGTTGCCTTCTAAGTCCTGCTGAATCGCCAGCATTTGCACGCCAGAAATTTCTTTCTCGCTTACGCCCGTGGTAGCAAAAAGCTCCATCATATGCTTAAGAATGCTAAACAACATATCGCCAGGAATAGACAACATACGTCCATCAGGAAGTGGTAAAGGCACATGCTCCATGGTTTTAAGCGTGTTGAGCATATCATCGGCTAGTCGCTCTGGATTTTCTTTAATCCAAGCAGCAATGGCATCAATCAAATCAACGGATTCACCATCAGCTAAGGTTGCAGTAAAATCTGCAACGCCTGTTAACCCCTCGCCATCAACGCCAAGGTTCCAGCTTTCTGCTGTGAGTAGATTGTAGCGGAAGGCTTCTTGCATTTCGACTTCAAAACCAAACTCTTTTAATGCAGGCACAATCTCCGCCATAAACGTAATCCAATCTTTATTCGCCAACATGAAAGCAGGCAAAATCCCCATTTTCTTCAGTTTGATGCTCATGGTTTTAGGTGTTTCAGTGATACCATGGGTAAACAGGTACAGCATGGATTCTTTTTCAAAATTGGTATCGCGCGCATATTCAATCAATAAGTTACCATCTTTAATGCGGACAGGCTCATCTGTCGTTCCATATTTGATGCGCTCATCACCATAAGTAAACCACACATCTAGACCATCAAAATGTGTGCCATAAAGTGGGGAGTTAATCGGCAGGGAATCAAAGCTAAGAACAGCTACAGGTTGAATATTTTCTTTTTGAAGTTGTAAGCGTTCTGGTTGAGGAACAAAGCTGGGCAGTTGCGGTAGAATGATGTCGTCATCACCATGCATATCTTCTGGGTGCACGGGCAAGACTTTGAGCAGTTCTCGGGTTTCTTCTAAAGAGCAATCTTGCTTAATTTCGCCGCATGTGTTGGTGCTGATGTCCAAATAATACGGTGGGCTCACATCAATGACCATGGCTTCAGGGTCGGTGCGCAAGCTTAAAGTTTGCACGCCTTGGGCATCCATATCCCAAAACCATTCTGCAGAGCGAGCCTTGGATAACTTGAGAGCGTCACGGTCTTTATCCCACCAGTGGCAGCGGCCAGTTTTAATTACGCGCTCAAGCATTTCTTGCCCAGCCAAACCTTGTAATAAAAAGGCTTCTTCGCCCATAGATAGTGTGGCAGCGGCATCGCGCAGAATCTTTTCATCTACAGATAATATATAGCGAGGTACATTGCGGCTAAGAATATTATGGCATTTGTATGGTGAAGCTTTACCATAAGTATCATCTTTGAGTAAGCGAATGGATTCAAAGTGGATTCTCAGGCGTTGTTTGCGGTCTGGTCTGATAATATAAAGCAAGCGTTGGCGAACATCGCTGGGATAATCATTTCTGCCCAAAGAGGAGGGGGCATTTTGCCCTGCAACACCTAACCAGCTATGAAAAGGAACGGCTTCTTCTTTCTTTTTTCGTTTTTTGCGTGGTAGTGAAGCTGTTTCTGCGAGTACTGCATATAAAGCTGCGGCAACATGCTCACAATTGAACTGCAGCGAACAATCGCAATCACCATCAATATCATATTCATCATAAGAGATGGATACTTGATGCGGTTTAGCTGATGAGCCCATCACTTCAGCTGTAATCTGTTGCTCTTTGGGGGCAAAAGAGAGTGATTCAACATGACCATCTTTAAAATAACCGCGGCCTTTTTCTAAGTATTTACTATCAAGTGCATCTTCAATAAAAGCTTGTGTAATTTCGGTTGCCATGGATTCCTCAAAGATAATATGCTGCTGTGTTTTTCAGCAGCGAACCATCCTCTACAAAGCGGTCAAAGATGCAATAGAAAAAAATGTGTTAAAAGGTTGAAAGTGAAATATACAGGTTAAAACTAGAGTATGGTTTGGTTATGAACCTCTAACCAAGCATTTAAATCAATATTTTTATCGGATAAAACATTATCACGGATATCATATTGAGTTTGAAGCGTAGACAAAGAGAAGGAGCCTTGATGACGTAATACATCAAGATTCTTATCCGCAAGCTTTAACCCATGTTCGCTTGCGCGATAAAACCATGCTTCTGCTTGGTCTATATCTTTTTTTATGCCTCGGCCTTCAGCATACATATAAGCCATAACATTCTCTGCAGGGGCAAAGTTTTTCTCTGATGCTTTTTTATACCAAAACAATGCCTTTTTATCGTCCTGGGCTACGCCCGTACCACTGCGGTAAGCAGTAGCGATATTGAACATGGCATTGATATTTCCTGCTTGTGCAGCGCGTTTAAACCAAATTGCCGCAGTTTCAGGCGAATATTTCACACCCTTACCATCTAAAAATAAAGAGCCATAAAGGTTTTGTGCTTGGGCATCACCTTTGTTTGCAAGGGTTTGCAAGTAGTAAGCAGCTTTTTTAAGGTCTTGGTCAACCCCGCGCCCTTGGTAATAAATCATGGCTAGATTGTATAGGGCATCAACTTCACCGAGTTGAATAGCTTTTTCATACCACTTTATAGCATCTTTTTCACTGCGCCCCGTGCCACGCCCAATATGATAAAAAAGCCCTAACATCATGGGTGCTTTGGTGCTCCCATTTTGTTCAGCAAGCTTCCACCAGTGCAATGCCTTTTCATCGCTGGGCGCAAAGCCTTCACCGCGAGCAAACAATAAGCCAAGGTTAAACTGGGAGAATACATCATTAGTGTTGGCGGCTAGATTCAACCATTCTAGGCTTGTTTTGGGTTCTTTATTTTGCAAAATATAGGCAACACCAGCATCATTTTGTGCAGGCGTGATGTTTTGATTGGCGGCAGTGGTTAGCCACTCAAGCGTATGCTTTTCAGTTTGAGCTAAGCCAAGCTTACCTGTTCTAAGAATCACCGCGAGATTATATAAGCTTTTGGCATCGGCATTGCGCATACCATGATACAACCAGCGCCATGCTTCTTTCGCATGCTTGAGTGAAGATTGCTGTGCCATCAGTGCAGCTAAAGCATAACCTGCTTTCGCATGCCCTTTTTGTGCTGCAAGGGCTAACCAGCGCAAGCTTTCGTCCATAGAGGTAGGCTTTTCTGATAATGTTTTGCCTAAAGCATATTGGGCTTGAGTGTAACC
>JALUHL010000120.1 GCA_027053695.1 Ghiorsea sp. | reverse complement strand
CACCAGCTTATTATGCATATATTTTCCCCATGATACTTGCTATGGAAACACGCCTGATTTATGAAGGTGGGGATTATATTTATACGGCATTATTATTGTCGATATTTTTGGCTGCTTTTATCATCATCGTAAGAAAACATTGTAGCTTATATTCCACATCCATCGAACAGCGCTTTGAAAACGCTGATCTTCTGAGTGATTTGGCAGAGAAAAAAGAGGAGGCTGAACAAGCCAATGCGGAGAAAACAAAATTTCTAGCCTCTGCGAGCCATGATTTGCGCCAGCCTATGCATGCCATGCACTTGTTTGCAGAAGGCCTGGAACATGAATTAAAGACTGACCAACAACATGAATTATTGGATAAACTTCAGCACTCCATGGCTGATATGGGTGGGCTGCTTAATGCATTGCTGGATATGTCTAAGTTAGATGCAGGTATGGTGCACGCGCATACTCAAGCTGTTGATTTACATAGTCTCTTGCATGATTTGGAAGATGAATTTTCTGTTCAGGCAGCAGCAAAAGGCATTCAACTTCTGGTGAACATAAGGGATGAGCCGTGTTATGTGATGTCAGATATGGTTTTGTTGAATACGATTCTGCGTAACCTGCTCTCAAATGCAATCAAATACACTGAACACGGTGAAGTTTTGGTGTCGTATGAGATTGAAAATCAAAAATGTATATTAAAGATTAAAGATACAGGCATGGGCATTGAAGCAGAGCAGCTTGAGCAGGTGTTTCAGCCTTTTTTTCAAGTCCACAACCCTGAACGCGATAGAGAGCAGGGTTTAGGGCTGGGTTTATCGATTGTTGCCCGTTTATGCGCGTTGCTGAAGCATGAGTGCCATATCAACTCAACTCTGGGGCAAGGCTCTACATTCACGCTTATATTACCTTTGGCGGATAAACCTGCAAAATATGCTCCACAAGCATCAAAGGTTAGTATTCATCAGCTTGATGCGTATATCTTGGTGGTTGACGATGATGCGGCTATTTTGGATGGCATACGGGTGATGTTGGAGGCGTGGGGATGCGCGGTATTTACGGCGACGTGTATGGCTGATTTAGAGCAAGCCTTGGATGCAAAACCACACATTGATTTGGTGATGGCAGATTATCGCTTGCCTAACCATGAGTTGGGTACGGATGCGATTAAACGGGCGAGAATGTTATTAGGAGAGCCTGAGCTTGCGGGTGTTATTATCAGTGGTGATACGGAGGAGGAGCGCATGAAACAGGTGCAAAATGCAGGCTTTATGATGCTGCACAAACCTGTTCGTCCTGCGCAAATACGCTCTTTGATTCAGCGTTTGGTGAAGGCGAATAAAGCGGGCTAGAATTTGCTTTGTGCTAAGCGAATTGCTTGGGTCCGGCTATGCACGCCCAAATGGCGAAAGAGAGCCGAGACATGTTGTTTCACCGTGTTCTCACTTAATGCCAAATGATGCGCAATGACTTTATTGGAGTCACCATCAATAATATATTGCCATATTTCACGCTGCCTTGCGGTAATCTCGGGGTGGGTGGGTGCAGTTGCACTGCGGCACAACTTCATATCGGGAACATAGCGTTCACCTGATAAGACAAGTTTGATCGCTTCTAACATATCGTGGCTGGAAAATGCCTTAGAAATAAAACCATTTACACCGACATTGAGGCAGCTTTCTATGGTGGATGGGCTATCATCGGCAGACATGACAATAATGGCGGTAAGTGGTGCAACAGTACAAATATGCTGCACATTTTCTTGGCAGCTCACGCCAGGCATATTGTAATCTAATAATAGCACATCAATCACAGGTGTTTGTTCTACCCTTGTTATAATTTCTTTCGCATTACAAGCATGGTCAATACGAATATTATCCAGCTTTTGCAAGACAAGTGCGATACCTTCACGGAATAAAGCATGGTCGTCAGCAATCAGAAAGTTTAATCGGGTGTTGCTCATGGGTTATTGCTCGAGAAACCTATCCACACCACAAAACATGGTTGTTTTTTTAAGTTCAGACACCACAGCATCAGCGCTTCTACCATCATCCCAAGTGGCAATATATAGGTGGGGTGACATTTGCTTTTTGATGCTGACATCATGTTTGGCTAAAAGGTCGTTGAATTCTTGGTTACCAATATCTGAGCATTGGCGAACGGTGATTTCACTGGCTTTATATTTGATGCCTTCAGGCTCGGTAGCCGTATCTTTTTTGTTGGAGCAAGATGCGAGTGCGAGTAAAAATGCAATACCCATAAGCTTTAAAAAGTGAGACATGATCACCTCCATATTTTCGATAGATTAGAGTATTTAGTGCTGAATTTCAATCCAAGCAGGGGCATGGTCAGAAGGTCGTTCCTTGGCGCGTTCTTCGGCATGTATGCCGCCAGTGATAACTTTAAGGTTGGGCGTGACAAGCAAATGGTCAATGCGAATGCCCCATTTTCGTCTAAATGCATTGGCTCTATAATCCCACCAAGAAAACATGGGCTCATCTGGATGTAGCTCGCGTAAACTGTCATGCAACCCCATGTCTAATAAATCTTGATAGTGGCTGCGTTCCTCATCGGAGCACATGATTTTACCGCGCCAACGGTCGGGGTCATGGATGTCAATATCAGCAGGTGCGATATTGTAGTCTCCCAGCAGTACCAACTTATCATATTGGTTTAATTCTTCTTGCACATAAGCCTTGAGTTCAGTTATCCATTTCATTTTATAAGCATATTTTTCAGAGCCAATCTCTTGCCCATTGGGCAAATAAATATCAATGATACGAATGCCTTGAATGGTGGCTGCAATCACGCGCTTTTGTGGGTCATCCAAGTTGGGTATATCAAAGCTCACATCTTCAAGCGGATGTTTGCTGATGATGGCAACACCGTTGTATGTTTTTTGCCCCTGAAAGGCGACATGATAACCTGCGGCTTCGATATCATCTTTGGGAAACTTATCATCGGTTTGTTTGGTTTCTTGCAATGCTAGTACATCAGGCCGATGTTCTTTTAAATAACCCAACACATGCGGCAAGCGCACATTTAAAGAGTTCACATTCCAGCTGACGATTTTCATGATATTTCCTTGATTTGTTGCTCACGATTTAAAACCCAACAACGTTCATTGTTTGTAAAGCCAAGTTGCTCATAATAATCATGGGCAGCGGGGGCTGCAATCAAGATAATTTTACATTGAGTGCCTAATTGCTCTTGCGTTAAAGCTTGTAATTTCTTGCCAATACCTTGTTTTTGGAAATCCGCATCAATTGCAAGGTCTGAAAGATAGCATGCGTAGTGGAAATCAGTGACTGAGCGGGCGATACCAATAAGTTTATGTTCAGACCATGCGGAGATGATTAAATTACTGTTGTCTAACATACCCTGTAGACATGCTTGATCATGGATGGGCCTACGCTCACCTAGCGATGATG
>JALUHL010000119.1 GCA_027053695.1 Ghiorsea sp. | reverse complement strand
TTCGCCACGCCCTGTAAAGCCAAGCTTCTCCGTAGTAGTTGCTTTCAGATTGATGGCTGTCACATCCACATTTAACACATCTGCCAAGCGCACACGCATGGCTTCGATATAGGTGGCAAGCTTGGGTGCTTGGGCAATCACTGTGGCATCAATATTACCAATGCGATAACCCAAATCCTGAATACTTTGATTCACCTTAGCCAATAATATGGTGCTATCCACGCCTGCCAATGCTGGGTCGGTATCAGGAAAATAATGCCCAATATCACCCAAACAAGCCGCACCCAAAAGCGCATCGCAAATCGCATGAATCAATACATCCGCATCCGAATGCCCCGCCAAACCCAAGTGATATGGAATATCCACGCCACCAAGGATAAGCTTGCGGTTCTCCGCAAAGGCATGCACATCAAAACCCTGACCCACGCGTATATTCATGATGATACTCCTTGCAAATGCTCCTGCAACCACAACATGTCCTGCTTTGTAGTCACTTTACGATTATTAACATCACCTTGGCTGATATAAACATCAAAACCTGCTGCTTCGAGCACGGATGCATCATCAGTATGCAGATGCAATCGCTCTTTTTCTTGCGCTAAAGCTGATTCAAACCAATCTCGCCTTGCCACTTGCGGCGTTTGCACTGCCATCAGCGAACTTCTCTTAGGCGTTTCTATGACTTTACCGTCCGCATTGATGCGTTTGATGGTATCATGCACAGCCAAACCTGGCACTGCCGCACCATGCGCCTCAGCTACGTCTAAAACATCTTTTAATAGCGCATAAGAAGGCAATGCACGCGCTGCATCATGCACAGCCACCATATCCACATCATCAGGCAGTGCGGCCAGCCCTTTTTGCATGGATATCGAGCGCTCTGCGCCACCTTGCACAGGCGATAACAATTCAAAACCCCAATCATACCCTGCCACTGCATCTTGATACCATAAATCACGGCTGCCAATCACGGGCTGCACCACGGCAATGCGCGGCTCTTGCGCCAAACTATTTAAGGTATGAATAATCAAAGGTTTGCCTGCGACTTCTAGATATTGCTTAGGAATAGCGCTGCCAAACCGTTTGCCGCTCCCTGCCGCCAGCAATAATACGCCAACTTTCATGAACGCTTGCCCATCAATAGTTTGCTTGCTCCATCATGCGCACAGCTTCATTTGCTGCATGTGCAGGGTTTTCTGCATGTAAGATAGGCCGACCAATCACCAAATAATCAGAGCCATGCTCTATCGCCATTTGAGGGTCTGCAATGCGTTGTTGGTCTTGCGTGTCTTGATTACCCCAACGAATACCCGGTGTGACGGTGATAAAATCAGCGCCACAGACTTCTTTGATTTGCGCTGCTTCGTGCACACTGCATACCACACCATGCAAACCTGCTTCTTTTGCCAATTTGGCGCGTTCCAGTGCGACCTTTAAAGCTTGTTCTTTAGGCATGGTATCGCTGGTCAATACTGTCACTGCAATCAAAAGCATATCAGGGAAAGCTTGCGCTGCTTTAGCAGCTGCTTCCAGCATAGGTTTGCCTCCACCTGCATGCACATTCACCATGTTCACGCCTAAGTTACCCGCACTTTCAATGGCTTGGGCAACTGTATTTGGAATATCATGGAATTTAAGGTCTAAAAACACCTGATGGGTTCGGCTTAAATCAGCAATCAAATCAGGGCCTTCTGCCACAAATAAACGTAAACCCACTTTGAACCAGCCTACACTATCACCAAGTTTATCACGCATGGCCAAAGCTTGGGTTTTGTCATTCACGTCCAAAGCCACCATGACCCTACGACTCATTTCAATCTGTTTCATTTCAATTCTTTTCACTTCAAGGGGTGACATGCTGCTCTTCTCCAAACACATGCGAACCTTGCAAAGGCTCCATGCTTCCCCATGTGTTACATTTCGGGCATTGCCAGCGCATATCATGCACCTGCACACCACAATGTTTGCATGCATACAGCTTCATACTCAAACGCCAGTATTTCGCCTGTTGCACAAGGTTATCCTCTGCATCATTTAAAGCTGCCAAACGCAACTCATGCCGTAAGCTTAAGTTGGTCAAACTCAATTTATCTTTAAGCTTTAAGCCTTGCGCTTTACCAAATGCTTTGCTCACTTCTTCAATCCAGCGTACACCCACTTCAATATCATGGCGCTGCTGCCAAGCATCCCATAAAAAATCCTCGCCATGCTTGCGATAAAAAGCCTCTTCCTTCATCAACACCTCGGGAAGCAAGGTATGATGCTCAGGTTTAACCTGTTGCAAGAATGCATGAGCCTGTTCCGAGGCCTGTTTGGCTTTACCTTCTTGGATGAGCAGTTGAATACGCAACAAATAGGCATGGGTGCAGCTTGGCGAAAGCTTAATCGCTTCAATCGCCAAACTTTCGCACAGAGACAAATCACCCTGCTCCATGGCAGCATGCGCCATCTCAGCTTTTAAATAAGCCCTATGCTCATGGTAAGATTGATTTTCAATTTGTTCTAAGCGGCTAACCAGCCATTCCGCCTCATCCCATTCATGGCTTTGTTCACGAATACGCAAACAAGCCGTTAATGATGCTAAATGGTCAGGCTGAATCGCCAATGCTTTGGCATAATGCTTTAAAGCTCGGTCTAACAAGCCACCAGCCTGAAAATCACGACCAAGTGATACATAGGCTTGAAAATGAAGCTCTGGCGGCATATCTGGGCGTGCCAACAAGTTTTGATGAATGCGTACAGCACGCCCATACTCGCCTTGCGAACGAAACATTTCACCCAATGCCATATACACTTCAGCAGATTCAGAACGAATTTTTGCCACATGCACCATTTCTTGTAATGCACGGTCGGGTTTATCGGATAATAGATAATTGATACCGCGCAATAACGGCGGCACACGAATGTCTTCAGGTTCTGGCTCTAGGGATTTCTGGGAAAAGTCGTCTCTATTTTTCCAAATAAGAAAAGCAGCAGCCGCAACTGCAATGACCAATAAAATGATGACAAATATACTCATAGGTCATCTTGGAGTGGAATGGTTCTTAGATTTTCAACTTCTTCATGCAAAAGTGCATTTTCTTTTCTTAAGAATTTAAGCTCTTTTTTATGTTTACGTCTGGAAAAGCTTAAAGCGAGAAGGCCACCTGCAAAACCAAAGATAAATGCGATAAACATTGGCAAGAATAGTGGCGTTTCATCTGTCGTTAAGCCTAAGAAAGATAGCTGAACTGACATGGTGTTTTCCAATGCAAACGTGATTGCAAATACAGCAAATGCGATGCTGACTGCGACATTAAGCCAATTCATTGCCTATCTCTCTATGTATAATTATTTGTCTACGCGTTCGCGTAATTCTTTACCGGGTTTGAAGTGCGGCACCACTTTTGCGGGTACAAACACAGACTCACCAGTTTTAGGG
>JALUHL010000118.1 GCA_027053695.1 Ghiorsea sp. | reverse complement strand
CGCTGAACTTGATGTCTGGTATGAATGCTGCTGATTTGATGCAAGCCATTGAAAACAGTGATGATGTTGCCATTGCACGCACGCCAGGCATTGGCAAAAAAACAGCGCAACGCTTGATTTTGGAGCTACGGGGCAAGCTTGTGGATGCAGATGTTGTGGCAGGTGCTGCTGCGGGTAACACCTTGCAGCATGATGTGAAATCAGCCTTAATCAATTTAGGCTATAAACCTGCGCAGATTGATAAAGTATTAAAGTCTGTGGATGCCTCCCTTGATTTTGAAGAGATGTTTCGTGTGGCGCTCAAAGCTTTATGAGTGATATGTCGAATTTTGAACCTTTTGACGATGAAGACACAGGCTTTGAAGAGCGTGTGATTGCATCGGGCTCTCAAGGTGAGGATGTTTGGGATTCAGCGCTTCGCCCCAAAACTTTAGATGAATATGTTGGCCAGCTCAAGATTTGTAAAAATCTTTCGGTCTTTATTGAGGCGGCAAGCAAGCGCAATGAATCTTTAGACCATGTATTGCTCTATGGCCCACCGGGTTTGGGGAAAACAACGCTTGCCAACATCATTGCCAAAGAAATGGGTGCGCAAATTCGCACCACATCAGGGCCAGTGATTGAAAAGCCTGGGGATTTGGCGGCTATGCTGACCAATTTGGAAGAAGGGGATGTGCTTTTCATTGATGAAATCCATCGTCTGAATCCGCAAGTAGAAGAAATCCTTTATCCAGCCATGGAAGACTTTCAGTTGGATATTATGATTGGCCAAGGGCCAGCTGCGCGTTCCATCAAGATGGATTTACCTCGCTTTACACTGCTTGGTGCTACCACGCGGGCAGGGCTTCTCACCAACCCTTTGCGAGACCGCTTTGGTATGATGATGCGCTTGGAATTTTATAACCATGAAGATTTAACGCATATTGTGAAGCGTTCGGCATCTTTGCTGGAGATTGCAGCCGATGAGCAAGGCGCAGAAGAAGTTGCCAAGCGTTCACGGGGCACGCCGCGTATTGCCAATCGCTTATTGCGCCGTGTTCGTGATTTTGCAGAAGTGGAGCATGACGGAGAAATTACGCTTAAGGTCGCGAAATCGGCATTAGACCGCCTTGATGTGGATGAATATGGCCTGGACTACCTTGACCGCAAACTTCTGGCTGCACTCATTGATAAGTATGCTGGCGGACCTGCAGGCATTGATACGCTTGCCGCATCCATTGCAGAAGAGCGAGATACCATTGAAGATGTGTTGGAACCTTATTTGATGCAAGAAGGCTTTATCACGCGCACACCACGCGGCAGAAAAGCGACACCTTTGGCATACACCCATTTGAAGCGGGATTTACCCCAAGCCGATAAACAAGGAAATTTACTGTGATGAAGTTCAAGATTTTAAGCATAACTCTGCTTTGCGTTGTAGCGCTGATGGGCTGCGATGAAAAACCTGCCAATAGCTTGGTGGGTAAATGGAAATCAGATGTGAGTAAAAGCTTAGACTCTATGCATAGCATGAAAAATATCCCTGATGAAACCAAAGCTTATTTTGAAAAAGATTTTTTCGGCAGGCTCACCATAGAATACAAACCCAAAACCTACAGCGCAGTTTTAGAAGGTGAAGAAGGCATCAAACCTGATGAATTTCCTTATCGGATTGTTGAAGAAACGGATGATTATTATATTGTGGAAAGTGAGCTTTTAGGTACGAAATTCAATAAAAAACTGTTCAAGGATAGAACCTGCTACTACGAACTTACTTCGGAATGGAATTTCCGTGAATACTTTTGTCGGGTGGATTAAGGCGTGATGCATGATTTTGATGTTCGTGTTTATTATGAAGATACTGACGCAGGTGGCGTGGTGTATCACTCGAATTATCTTAATTTTATGGAGCGGGGGCGCACAGAAAGCTTGCGCGAGCTTGGGTTGTCCAACAGTGGCTTAACCCAAGATGAAGATATGATATTTGCTTTGACGCGCACGGATGTTCGCTACCGCCGCCCAGCATTGCTTGATGATTTGCTCACCGTGCGCAGTAAGTTGCTGACAGCCAAAGGTGCAAAAATGGAGTTTCAGCAAAGCATTTATCGTGGTGAAGAGCTGCTTGTGGAAGCTGATATTACATTGGCGTGTATCAGCACGGCAGGTAAACCCAAACGTATCCCAGAGGTGGTGCTTGAGCGCTGCAAACAGGAGTTAGAAATATGAATGAACATTTATCCATTTGGACGCTGGTATTGCATGCTGGCATTGTGGTTCAAATTGTATTGCTGATTTTATTGACATTATCATTTTTATCATGGGCGATTATTTTTAATAAATGGCGCGCTTTTCGCGCTTTGAATGCTGCGGATACAAGCTTTGAGGATGTGTTTTGGGGTGGCGCAAGCTTGGATGAAGTTAAAGCGCAAACCGAGCAGCTTAGCAGCAGTGCGCAAGCTTCAGTCTTTGAAAAAGGTTTTGCGGCATACCATAAAATCAAAGATGAAAAAAGAGGAAGCGCTTTAAACATTCGTCATGCCATTGACCACGCTTGGACAGTACAAATGCATAAGTTTGGTGCGGGTTTATCCTTTTTGGCAACTGTGGGCTCAACGGCACCATTTATTGGCCTGTTTGGTACGGTGTGGGGCATTATTGACGCTTTTCAGAACATTGGTTTAACGCAAAACACATCTTTAGCTACGGTGGCACCCGGTATCGCAGAGGCTTTGGTGGCAACAGCTTTTGGTTTGCTTGCCGCTATTCCAGCAGTGATTGCCTACAATGCTTTTACAGGCAAGATGAAGCAGCTTAATAGTCGCTTGGATGGGTTTGCTACAGAATTTATGAGCGTACTCACGCACCACGCTAAGCACTAAGATGAATAGCTCAAAAAAACATTCAGAATGGGATGGCGAAAATCAGTTGATGTCGCAAATCAATATCACGCCCATGGTGGATGTGATGTTGGTATTGTTGATTATCTTTATGGTGGCAGCGCCCATGCTCACCCAGGGCGTGAATGTGGACTTGCCCGATGCCCAAGCCCCCCAAATTCGGCAGCAAACGGAACCTTTGGTGATTTCTATTAAAAAAGATGGTGCATTGTTTATGCAAAATAAAGCCATAGATATCAATCAGTTGGCACCAAGAATTTCAGCCATGCGCAAAGCCAACCCCAAACTTCCTGTGTTTATTCGAGGCGATGCAAAAACGCCTTATGAGCATGTTGCGCAAGTGATGGGTTTGCTTGAATCTGCGGGAATCAAACAGATTTCTTTGGTTACAGAGCCGCAGCGTTAACCAGATATAGCATACGATGTTTGCCAAACGTGATTTTATTTCAGCCTTTGTATTGCATGTTGTGGTGCTTGCGATGTTGCTGATTCTTAATCAATGGCAAAGCGCTAAACCTCACATGCCAGATAGAGTGATGCAGGTGAAAATGGTG
>JALUHL010000117.1 GCA_027053695.1 Ghiorsea sp. | reverse complement strand
GTAGTGGAAATCAGTGACTGAGCGGGCGATACCAATAAGTTTATGTTCAGACCATGCGGAGATGATTAAATTACTGTTGTCTAACATACCCTGTAGACATGCTTGATCATGGATGGGCCTACGCTCCCCTAGCGATGATGTTTGAAGAAGTTTGATAAACTGTCCTACTGATATTTTGGCATTTATTTTATATTCAATATGGCTCATTCGCTTACCCCTGTTTAATGATTTGTGCAAAAAAGAAGCCATCATGGGTGGCATCGGGAAATAAGCGCTGCGTGCTTTGCACGCCTTGAAAGGCATTGACCACAGCTTCATTTTCTTGCGGGTGAATGGAGCAAACGGCATAAATAAGCGTGCCGCCTTGTTTTAACACCCTTAATGCTTCTGCAAGCAAAGTTTTCTGCAATATGCTGGCTTGTTCCATGCTTGTTTTATCGTGTAAAAACTTAGCATCGGGATGACGGCGCAATGTGCCTGAGGCTGAGCATGGCGCATCTAGCATCACCGCATCTACGCTATTATCCGCATAGGGTAAATGCGTAGCATCGGCTTCCACAACATCCACATTTTCGATGTTGAGACGACTTAAATTTTCTTGTAAACGTGGGATGCGCTTGGGATTGTTTTCAATGGCGGCCACTTTTGCTTTGGGAAAGCGATAAGCAAGCAATGCTGTTTTGCCTCCGGGTGCTGCGCATAAGTCTAAGATATGCCCTTGTTCTTTCAAGAGGGATACACCCAAAGTCGCAGCTTGTGCGGCTTGGTCAATCACAATAAACCCACCACTATCATAATCAGGCAAGGCAGATACTTGGGTATGGCTGGGTAGCAAGACGGCATAAGGCGAGAGCTCGCCTTCTGTTGCTGCAAAACCTTGCGCGGTAGCTTGCTCTATCCAAGATGAGCGGTCGCCAAACACAGCAATGCATAAGTCAGGTGTTGTTTTGCAGGCTTGCATCATGGTTTGCACTTGTTCTGCACCAAACGCATTCCGCCAATTTGTATATATCCATTTGGGTAGTTCAGCGCGTTGGTGGGGCTTGAGTTTGTTGGGCGGCTCACTATCTGCAACCTTGCGTAATACGGCATTCACAAAGCCTGCAGCATTGGGTGAATAAGGTTTGATGGCAGCAACAGTTTCGCTCACCGCAGCATGATTCGGAATACGCATATGCCTGAGTTGATATGCGCCCAAAAGCAAAGCTATGCGGCTATGCTCATCAGGCTTTTGCTTGATAAAGCGGCTGACATCGGCTTCTAGAGAATAATAATAACGCAACACGCCGTACACCATTTCACGCAAAAGTGCGGCATCTCGGGCTTCCCAGCTTTGTTCAGCCATCATATGCTCAAAGCTGGCTTTCGCCTTATGCTTGCGCACCAGCACCGCATGCAGGATATTCAGCGCAAACATGCGCATATTGACGGGGTTATGATTCATGTTGATGGACGAGCATAGTCAGCAAAACGTAATATAAATGGCGTGTTTTTGCACCATGTTTATCGTCAGAGTAACCACTTTCTTTACAGTTGTTGTAAGGTTTCATCATGTTTGGCGGACTTATACTTATGCGATATAAGGGGACAAAAAATACGGGGCAACATTTGGTCATAGCACTTGCATGCTTAGGCTTGAGTTTGCTGGTTGCCCATCAAACAGCATGGGCAAATGCTTGGATAACCATTGAAAAGGGCAGTTTTCTTATGGGTAGCACTGCCCAAGAAGTTGAGACGGGCTATCAAATCAGCGCCCAAGGCTATGGGCATGATGGGGTGCGAAACGCAGGCTGGTTTGACCATGAAATCAAGCAGCATCCCGTTAGCTTACCAACTTTTTCCATACAAAAGACACCTGTGACCAATGCTGAATATGCAGCCTTTATTGCTGATACAGGTCATGCTGCACCTTATGTGAGCCCAAAGGTTTGGCAGAGTTATGGTTTGGTGCACCCTTACGTGCGAGCCAAGCAATATATGTGGCATGATGGTCAACCGCCGCAGGGAAAAGCAAAGCATCCTGTGGTGTTGGTATCGTGGGCTGATGCACAGGCTTATGCAGCATGGTTAAGCCAAAAGCTGCATCGGCATATCCATTTGCCCAGTGAAGCGCAGTGGGAAAAAGCGATACGCGGTCAACATGGCAACCTTTATCCTTGGGGCAATCGCTATGACCCTAACAAATTAAACAATGCCGATGCAGGGTCTTTTTCAACCATGCCTGTTGGCTCTTTTGCAGCAGGCGCTAGCCCTTATGGTGTGCTGGATGGGGCGGGGCAAGTTTTTGAATGGACAGCTACAGATGCATCAGCAGGCAGAAAAATTGTGAAAGGTGGCAGCTGGGATGATAGGGGTGGTGTGTGCCGCTCTGCGGCAAGGCATGGTCGCCCTGTTGCCCTGAAACATATTTTAATTGGCTTTCGTTTGGTGGCAGATTGAAGCGTTTCAGTCTTTTGTGAAGCGCTTACTTTTTCGTTTTCGCTCTGGGGTGTGCTGCGGTATAGGTTTGTTGTAATTGCGGCAAGGTCACATGGGTATAGTGCTCGGTGGTGGCGAGTGATGCATGGCCTAAAAATTGTTGAATGGTGCGTAGGTTTGCGCCCCCTGTCAGCATATCGGTTGCAAAAGAATGGCGCAGTTTGTGCGGGGTGATGCTCATGTCTGCGCCTGTTTCCATGGCTCTGCTTTTGAGCATACGCTGCACCGAGCGTACACTTAAGCGCCTGCCAAACTTATTGATAAATAAAGCATCTTCTTTGGGCAGTAAATTACCACGCACGTTTAACCATTGCTCAATCAGCGATACAGCCACTTCAGGCAAAGGCACAATACGTTCCTTGTTGCCTTTACCCAATACGCGAACTTCACCCACCTTGCTTCTAAAGTTCATGGATAAATCGCTGAGGTTTACCCCCACTACTTCAGATACACGCAAACCACAGCCATAAAGTAAAGCCAATAATGCCAGTTCCCGCGCATCAAATTTTCGGTTGGTGCTTGCCAATAAAGCTTGGGTTTGTTGTTGGGGTAAGGTCTTGGGTAGGCGTTTACCAAGCTTGGGTGCGCGAATGCCTGATGCTGGATTTTCAGCGCAAATCTTTTGCCGCAAAGCAAAGGAAAATAAGCTTTTTAGCGATGACAAACGTCTGGCTAAAGTGGCAGGCGCAAGCCCTTGGCTATGCCCTAATACCAACCAATCTTGTATCAGTTCGCGGTTGATATGCGCTATGGTAAACGCAGCCTTTTCCTGCTTGGTCAGTTCGGAAGAAAAGATAAGAAACTGGTTTAAATCGCGTTGGTAATTATCAATGGTATGTGATGATGCAAGGCGAACTTGCTTGAGCTCATCGCCGAAAGCTTGGCAGGCTTGGATAAAAAGCAGAGCTTTACTCCGCAGCCTTTTCGGGCGGTGTTTCAATGCGATTGCCACCCAAAGCTTTGGCGACATACATAGCCTTATCA
>JALUHL010000116.1 GCA_027053695.1 Ghiorsea sp. | reverse complement strand
ACCACGTCCAATAATTTGCTCTTGCACCATACGTTGGCGCGGCCTGTCATAATTTTGCTGCATGGGCATATGTGCCTGACTTGTCATAAAACCCTCAAAAGTGTGTTGAAGAACTAGGCGCAAGTTAGCAATACCAACAGCTTATGCAACTTATGGGCATCATCAATCATGCAAAACTTGAACCCGCAACCGCAAGCGTTTACCGTAGCCCAACAAGAAACAAGGTTATTTGAATCAGGGAGTATAGGTTGATGAGTCAATTTTGGAGCAAGTCTGTTCACCACTTAACGCCTTATGTGCCTGGCGAACAACCCCAAGCAGACGACCTTATCAAGCTCAATACCAACGAAAACCCTTATCCGCCATCGCCCCAAGCTTTGAGCGCCATACAACAAGCGTGTTCCGAGGATTTAAAGCTTTATCCTGACCCTGATAGTACAGCTTTAAAACAAAGTATTGCAGATTATTATCATCTTAAAACCAACCAAGTTTTTGTTGGCAATGGCTCAGATGAAGTGCTCGCCCATACCTTTCAAGCCTTGTTAAAACACGATAAACCACTTCTTTTTCCTGATATTTCCTACAGTTTTTATCCCGTTTATTGCGGGCTTTATGATATTGCATACAAAACCGTACCCCTCAATGATAGCTTTGAAATCAATGCTGATGACTACAACCAAAGCAGTGGTGGCATTATCTTCCCCAATCCGAATGCACCAACAGGCATTGCATTGGCATTACCTGCCATTGAAAAGATATTGCAGCGCAACTCAAATGCTGTGGTGGTGGTTGATGAAGCTTATATTGATTTTGGTGGGGAGTCCGCAGCAGTTCTTATCCCAACATACCCCAACCTTTTGGTGGTGCAAACCTTATCCAAGTCGCGTTCACTTGCTGGGTTGCGTGTAGGTTTCGCCATGGGGCACCCCGATTTGATTGAGGCTTTGATTCGCGTCAAAGATAGCTTTAATTCTTATCCCCTAGATACCTTAGCAAGCATGGGTGCAAGTGCTGCGATTCAAGATAAAATTTATTTTAAAGATACATGCCAAAAGGTGATTCGCACGCGTGATAAACTCAGCACTGATTTAGAGCGCCTTGGGTTTGATGTGCTTCCATCTGCGGCAAACTTTGTCTTTGTCAGCCACGCAGAGCATACAGCTTCAGACTTGGCTCAGGCATTGCGTGAAAAAAACATCATCGTGCGCCATTTCAAAGCGCCGAGAATTGAAAATTTCTTGCGGATTACAGTGGGAACAGATGCGCAATGTGAGCAGCTTATGCAAAGTCTAAGTGCAATTATTTCAAAGACATAGCAAAGCCTAATCCGTCATATACGCCATAGCATTGTAATTTATAAACACATCTATACAATGCGCTACCTTCAAAAACAAGGGCTATATTTTATAGCCAGTGAAACACAAGGGGAAAAGCATGGCTTTAACCAAAAAACAACTTGCAGATTTTGAGAAGCAACTCTCCGATTGGAAAGCTGATTTGGAAGAAGGGCAAAGTGAAAGCGTACATCAAATGCACGGTCAAGAGACCACCGCATTTCCAGATATTGCCGACCAAGCCGCAGCAGAAACAGACCTAAGCTTTGACATTCGTATCAAAAGCCGTGAATTGAAATTGATTCATAAAATTGGCGAAACACTTCATCGCTTGCGCGAAGGCGACTTTGGTGTGTGCGATGCTTGCGGTGGCGACATCAGCATCAAGCGTTTACAGGCTCGCCCCGTGACTACGCTTTGCATTGATTGCAAAAATGAACAAGAACAAGCAGAAAAAACACGCATCGATTAATCGACTGTTTTTTTAACAAAACAACACAAAAAGGGAGCTAAACAGCTCCCTTTTTTATATCTTTTTGTGTGTTGTTCTAAGGCTATTTCTGTTGTGAGCCAATCGCCGCACGCACTGCCGTTAAAAACTCATCCACATCTTTAAACTCTCGATATACCGAAGAGAAGCGCACATAAGCCACGCCATCAAGGTTTCGTAATTGCTCCATCACAAAATCACCAACAATTTCAGCCGAAATTTCATTATCACCTGATTCTTGCACTGATTTTAACACATTGTTCACTGCTTTTTCCAGCTCATCTGCAGTCACTGGGCGTTTTTCTAAAGATTTCTGCATACCATGACGCACTTTTTCCACGTTAAAAGCTACGCGAGTACCATCTTTTTTCACCACCAGCGGCAAACGAAGTTCAGCACGCTCAAAGCTGGTAAAGCGTTTACCACACGCATCGCAATGCCTACGGCGGCGCACTGTTGCGCCATCATCAATCACACGCGAGTCAATCACTCGCGTATCATCATGGGCACAAAACGGACAATACAATGTTTATACCTGTCTATCAGTCTTGGTAGATGGGGAAGCGGTCAGTCAAAGCTTTCACTTGGTCAAATACTTCAGCATGAATAGCCGCATCTTCTGGAGTCGCCAGCACTTTGAGAATCATTTCAGCCACTTGTGTGGCTTCGGCTTCTTTCATGCCACGCGCTGTAATCACGGATGCACCAAGGCGAATACCTGAAGTGACAAACGGTGACTCTGGGTCGAATGGGATAGTGTTCTTGTTCGTCGTAATGCCTGCTGCTTCCAAAGCTTCTTCAGCCACTTTGCCAGTAATGCCTTGATTGCGAACATCCACACGGAACATATGACAATCTGTACCACCAGACACCACTCTTAAACCACCATCGCTTAATACTTTCGCCATGGCTCTAGCATTGGCAATCACTTGCTTTTGGTCTGTTTTAAATGGTTCACCCAATGCTTCGCCAAATGCCACGGCTTTGGCAGCAATCACATGCATCAGTGGCCCGCCCTGAATGCCTGGAAAAATGCGCGAATTTAGCTTTTTCGCCAAATCATCGTCATCGGTTAAAATCATGCCGCCTCTAGGGCCGCGCAATGTTTTGTGTGTGGTTGTGGTAATCACATGCGCATGCCCTACTGGCGATGGATAAACACCTGCCGCAATCAAACCTGCATAATGCGCCATATCTACGAAAAGAATGGCGCCCACAGAATCTGCAATTTCACGCATACGTTTAAAATCAATTTCGCGCTCATAAGCTGATGCGCCGCCAATAATCATTTTTGGCTTATGCAGCTCTGCCAATTTTTGCATCACATCATAATCAATCAATTCCGTGCCTTCTTCCACGCCATACGCCACCACATTGTATAAGCGACCAGAGAAGTTGACTGGTGAACCATGGGTTAAGTGTCCACCATGAGATAAGTCCATGCCCAGAATCGTATCGCCCGGGTTTAACACAGCCATATACACAGCCATGTTGGCTTGTGAGCCAGAATGTGGCTGCACATTGGCATGTTTGACACCAAAGATTTCTTTGGCTCGCGCTTGGGCTAAAGCTTCCACCTTATCCACATGCTCACAGCCACCATAATAACGGCGCGAAGGATAGCCTTCTGCATATTTGTTGGTCA
>JALUHL010000115.1 GCA_027053695.1 Ghiorsea sp. | reverse complement strand
ATTACCGATGAAAATGCTAAACGTGTTGGCGTGGTGATTGGTTCTGGTATTGGCGGTATGCCTGCGATTGAAAAAACCATGCGCGCCTATGAAAAAGGTGGCCCTAGAAAAATCTCACCATTTTTCATTCCAATGACCATTATCAATATGGTTTCAGGTTGGGTGTCTATGCTTACGGGTGCGAAAGGCCCAAATACGGCAACAGTAACCGCATGCGCTACAGGCACTCACGCCATTGGTGATGCATTTGAAATCATCGCAAGAGGTGATGCCGATGCCATGATTGCAGGCGGCTCTGAATCGTGTATTTGCGAGCTTGCAGTGGGTGGTTTCTCTGCAGCTAGAGCATTATCCACGCGCAATGATGATCCTCAAGCGGCATCGCGCCCTTGGGATAAAGACCGTGATGGTTTCATCATGGGTGAAGGCGCAGGTGTTCTTGTACTTGAGTCTTTAGAGTCGGCGCAAAAACGTGGTGCTGAAATTTTAGCTGAAGTGGTGGGTTATGGTATGTCAGGTGATGCTTATCATATGACTTCACCTGCACCAGAAGGTGAAGGTGGCGGCCGCTGCATGAAAGCAGCATTGGATAGTGCCAAGCTTAATCCTGAAGATGTGGATTATATCAATGCGCATGGCACATCAACACCTATGGGTGACTTATGCGAAACCCAAGGCATTAAAAATACATTTGGCGACCATGCCAGCAAATTGATGGTATCATCATCAAAATCTATGACAGGTCATTTGCTCGGTGCAGCAGGTGGTATTGAAGCAGTATTTTCTGTGCTTGCAGTGCATCATGGCGTTGTTCCACCAACAATTAACTTGGAAAACCCAAGTGAAGGTTGTGATTTGGATTATGTACCCAATACAGCGCGTGAAGTTGATATTGACGTGGCGATTTCAAACTCATTCGGGTTTGGTGGTACTAACGCATCTGTTATCGTCAGAAAATTCAAATAAATACAACACAAACATCCGCTAGCCCAGAGCTTTTTACACGTATTCTTGATGCAACAGTAGACCATGCTGATGCACATACATTTTTCCAACAATATCAACATGAATGCTTAGCACTTTTAGAAGATGCTAAAGGCTCAGGTCAACAATTCATCGCTGCCAAAGCAGGGCAATCATATGCGTTAAAGCATGCCACAGAGGCGCATGATTTTTTAAACGCATGGCGCAAGCAGTGTTCACAAACAAATATCAATTTCCCAACACTGAGACATGTATTTTATTTAAGCTACGAGGCGGGTATTTTATTTGAAGACTTGCCTCAACCTAAGTCTATGCCTGATGGTGGGCTCATATGGCGGCATGAGCCTGTGTGGTCCATATGTTTTGATGCGGAGCAAGGCAAGGTGTATTTGTCATCTACACAATCCGAAGCGCAGCTTGATAGATTAGAGGGTATGCTGAAAGCTTGTTCAGTTGTGCCACAAAAAACTTTAAACTCAAAACAGAGCAGCAGCCAAGAAACAGTATTTAATTACCAACAAGCTGTCGAAAAGGTGAAAGATTACATCCAAGCAGGCGATATTTTTCAGGCAAACATTGCGCGGTTTTGGTCTATGCCTTTTGCTCAGAAAGATGTTTTTAACTTGTATAGTAAGCTGCGGCAGGTCAATCCAGCACCTTTTTCCTGCTTTTTACAAACCGAAGATATGACGATTGTTTCGGCATCGCCCGAGCGTTTGTTTAGCATAGATGCGCAGGGCTTAGTGTCTGCAAGACCGATTGCAGGTACACGCAAGCGTAGCTCTGGGCAAGCGGATGCAGCGCTTGAAGATGAGCTTTTATTATCGGAGAAAGAGCGTGCGGAGCATATCATGCTCGTGGATTTGGAGCGCAATGATTTGGGTCGCGTATGTGAGCCGGGTAGTATTGAAGTGGATGAATGCATGGTGATTGAGAAGTATGCTACGGTGCAACATATAGTCTCCAATGTGCGGGGTAAGGTGGCTGCGGGGCTTCATATGCTGGATGTGTTGGCTGCAAAATTTCCCGGTGGCACGATTACTGGTTGCCCCAAGGTGCGCTGCATGGAAATTATCCATGAATTAGAGCCGCAAGCACGAGGTGCTTATACAGGTGGTGTGGGTTATGTGGCATGGGATGGTTCTGTGGACATGAACATTCTTATTCGTACCTTCTGGTTTGCCCAAGGTAAGCTACATTGGGCAGCAGGCGCGGGTATTGTGGCGGATTCAGAGCCTGCATTTGAAGAAAGAGAAACTGAACATAAAGTTGAAGGATTATTGCGAGCGATACGATGATAGAGCAGGTGGTGGTGACGGACGCATGGGTGCAATTTGAAGATAAGGTGTTGCTCAACCCTGCATTGAAGATGTATGAGCAAGGTTTATTGCGTATGTCGCAGCAATGGGGCAATGCTTTATCTTATACACCGCTTTCGTGGTATGCCAAGCAAGCCAATGTTTCGCCTGCGGCTTTTGTAGCAAGTCTTGTGGATAATCTGCCCGATACATGGCAACAGATATGGCTTGCCTCTCCTTATCATGCGCGGTTAACGCGCGCATCTTTGCAAGTCATGCCTGAAAATGTATTGGATTGGTCGCCAGAGGTGGCGCAAGATGTGTGTGAGAGGTTGAACCCCTTACTCGCTGAAGATGGTTTGAAGCTTAAACATGCCCAAGGTTTGTTATTGCTTTTATCGGAGCGTGTTTGGCAGGTATCGCCGCCAAGCTTTGCTGCGATTGCAGGGCATAGCTTGCCAGATAAACATATGGTGGGTGATGATGCAGGGGATTGGGCGCGATTATTGTCTGAGGTTCAAATGATGTTGCATCAAAACCCTTTGAAAACAGTGCAAGGTTTGGATGTGCATGGCTTATGGTTTTGGGGTGAAAGTAGAGAAGTGTCCAGCATTGATGTTGCATCATTGCCTAGCGTTGCCAGTAGAGATGCTTATCTAAACATTGCACTGCAAGCTTTGGATAAGCAGCAGGATGCGCGGGTGATTGTCAGCCATGCAGAAAGCTTACAAACCCTGTTGCCCACGGTGTTGCCTCAAGATTGGCTGCTTTTGGGCGCGGGTAAAAGTGTGCGCTTAAAAAACAACATGCTAACATCTGCCTTGGCGAAAGTGAGTAAGCCCAAGTGGAAAGGAATATAAGGTTCATGAGTTATTCAGCAGGTAAAAACTTTGCATCAGAAGGTCAGTCCAAAGTTGGTGTACTTTTGGTCAATCTAGGCACGCCTGATGCACCCACACCCGCTGCTTTAAGAAGTTACCTCAAACAATTCCTAGGTGACCCGCGTGTGGTGGAAGCCAATCGTTTGCTTTGGTGGTTTGCGCTGAATATGGTGATTCTTAATATTCGCCCTAAGAAATCAGCACATGCCTATGAAACCGTGTGGACAGATGAAGGCTCACCACTGATGGTGTATAGTCAAAAGCAGCAAGCGGCGCTTCAAGCGAAGTTTGCTGATGATGTGGTGATAGAGCTTGCGATGACTTATGGCAACCCAGCTATTCCGCAAGCTTTGCAAAA
>JALUHL010000114.1 GCA_027053695.1 Ghiorsea sp. | reverse complement strand
GTGGTGGGTTTATCTGTGAGCATGATGTTTCTTACTCCTTGAGCTGAAATCTGCACGCTAACATCATCTTATTGTGTTGTTGAATAGTATATGTAAGTATAGAAAAACATTAAATAATATTAATGCACATTTTATGATTATCGTCACATTCCTGTCATGTTAGCTGTGTATCATTGCACTATCTTGAACGTAAAAGGAGGAAACATTATGCGTAAGATTACTAAGAAGTTGGGTAAAGTATTATACCGTGATGGACCAGCTATTATAGCAACGGCTCTTTTTGCGATGTTATTCGTCACTGAAGTAGCAGATTCGAATAGCTAAGATACTCTACTCTTATATCTAATGCCTTCAAACTTCACGGTTTGAGGGCATTTTTTGTTTGGGTTATGTGATTTGCTGTAACAGCCAGTCTTGTAGGGATTGGATATGTGGCTGTTGGCTTGATTTGGGGTAAACCAAATAATATGCGTTTTTGTCCGCCATGGTTTGAGGAAATGGTGTGACCAATCGCCCTGCTTTAATATCTTCTGCCACCAAGGATGGATCAACAATGGCAATGCCAATGCCATCAATAGCAGCTTGAATAGCGAAGTTGCGTGTTTCAAAGGTTTGCTCATGGCTTGGTTGAAGGTTTAAGTCCAAAGCCTTGAACCAAACCTGCCAATCATCAGGGCGTAAGCGAGCGTGTAATAATGTAAACTGTTCCAGGTCTTGAGGTTTGTTTAAAGACGCAGCGATGCTGGGATTGCAAACAGGTGTAAAGGTTTCCGTAAATAAATATTCAGCATGTAAGCCTTGCCACTGACCATGCCCTGAGCGGATGGCGCAGTCCATATCTTCGCGTTCAAAATCCACTTCATGTATGGATGTGGAAATACGCACTTCAATATCAGGATATTGCTTTTGAAAGCTTGAAAGGCGGGGGATAAACCAGCGCATAGCAAAGGTGGATAACATGCTTATATTCAAAATATTGTGCTGTGATTGTTGCGCTAGCTTGTGCACAGACTGTTGAATTAAACTAAAAGCATGGCTAAGCTCTTCATGCATGACATGTGCATCATCCGTTAAACTTAACCCCGACTTGGAACGGGTGAATAAAGTTTTATCTAGTATGACTTCTAAGTTTTTTATTTGGTGGCTTAGGGCAGAAGGGGTCACAAACAGCTCAGCGGCGGCATCTTTTAAATTACCATGTTTGCCAATAGCTACAAATGCTCTTAAGGCATTGTAAGAGGGTAAGGGTTTATTCATGAGATTATCTCAACCATTGGCGTACTTTATTTCATTTTTCTTTTCGTGCAAGTAGCTGTAACGTTCGCTGTGTTCGGAATTGGATTGAGGTGAATCAAGATGGCAAAAACATTATTTGAAAAAGTTTGGCAGCAGCATGTGGTGAGCGAAAATGATGATGGCTCAGTGCTTTTGTATATTGATAGGCAATTGGTGCATGAAGTGACTAGCCCACAAGCTTTTGAAGGCTTGAGGATTGCAGGGCGCAAACCTTGGCGGGTGAATGCATCGGTGGCAACACCAGACCATAATGTTCCGACTACGGGTTTGGAGCATGGTATTACCGACCCTGTTGCGAAAACACAAGTACAGGCCTTGGATAGCAATTGCGAAGAATTTGGTATTACTGAATTTAAGATGGGTGATAAGCGACAAGGCATTGTGCATGTGGTTGGTCCTGAGCAAGGCTTAGTGTTACCAGGTATGACTGTGGTATGCGGTGATTCACATACTTCAACTCATGGCGCATTGGCAGCCATTGCCATGGGTATCGGCACATCCGAGGTGGAGCATGTTTTAGCCACGCAAACTTTGATTCAGAAGAAGCCTAAAGTCATGCGTATTACCGTGGATGGCAAGTTACCACAAGGTATTACGGGCAAGGATGTGGCCTTATATATCATTGGTGAAATTGGTACAGCAGGGGGTACGGGTTATGCCATTGAGTTTGCAGGCTCGGCAGTGCGGCAGTTGTCCATGGAAGGGCGTATGAGCTTATGCAATATGACCATTGAAGCTGGTGCGCGCTGCGGCATGGTGGCTGTGGATGATAAAACCATTGATTATGTGAAGGGCAGACCTCATGCACCAACAGGCGATATGTGGGATAAAGCTGAATCCGCATGGCGTGATTTGCGAAGCGATGACGATGCTGTATTTGATAAAGAAGTGCATTTGAATACCGCAGATATTGAGCCGCAAGTCACATGGGGAACCAGTCCTGAAATGGTGGTACCGATTTCTGCAAGTACGCCGTCTTTAAGTGACGCTAAGGATGAAGTGCAACAAGAAGGTTGGACGCGAGCTTTTGCATACATGGACTTAAAAGAAAATACACCTATGCAAGCGATTAACATTGATAAAGTGTTTATTGGCTCATGCACCAATGCGCGCATTGAAGATTTTCGTGCCGCGGCAGCCATTGCTAAGGGGCATCAAGTGGCAGATAACGTGAAGTTAGCCATGGTGGTGCCGGGCTCTGGTTTGGTGAAAGCGCAAGCTGAAAGCGAAGGTTTGGATAAAATCTTTACTGATGCAGGTTTTGAATGGCGTGCGCCAGGTTGCTCCATGTGTTTGGCGATGAATGCAGACCGCTTAGAAGCTGGCGAACGTTGCGCGTCCACATCCAACCGTAACTTTGAAGGCAGACAAGGTGCTGGTGGGCGCACACATTTGGTAAGCCCCGCGATGGCAGCTGCAGCGGCGATTAAAGGGCATTTTGTAGATATTAGAAATTGGAATGACCAAGCGTAGAGTTAAATAGAGATGCCTCGACCATGCTCGGCATGACAAGGTATCATTTTTGTTGTCACCCTGAGCGTAGCCGAAGGGTCTAAGAAGGAGATTGATATGCAGGCTTTTACAAGATTAAACGGATTGGTTGTACCTTTAGACAGGGCAAACGTGGATACAGATGCGATTATCCCCAAGCAGTTCTTGAAATCCATCAAACGCACAGGATATGGCCCATTCTTATTCGATGAATGGCGTTATGAAGATGTGGGGCAACCTGAAATGGATTGCAGCAATCGCCCGATTCGTAAGGATTTTGTGTTGAATCAGCCACGTTATCAGGGTGCTGAAATTATGTTGGCGCGTGAAAACTTTGGCTGTGGTTCATCAAGGGAACATGCGCCGTGGGCCATTGCTGATTATGGTATTTCATGTGTGATTGCACCAAGCTTTGCGGATATTTTTTATAATAACTGCTTTAAAAATGGCATTTTACCTGTTGTCTTAAAAGATGAAGAAATGGATGTGTTGTTTTCAGAAACTGAAAGCCATGAAGGGTATAAGTTAGACGTGGATTTAGAAGCGCAAACCGTGGCCACACCAAGTGGGCAAGTGTTTACCTTTGAGGTGGATGATTTCCGCAAGCACTGCTTGTTCAATGGCTTGGATGATATTGGTTTGACCTTGCAACAAGCTAATCATATCAAAGCGTATGAGGGAAAGCGTAAACAAGAAGCACCTTGGTTGTTTACCTAAAGTAATAGTGAAGAGCTATGGAGTTTGAATGAAGAATGAAACGAAAGGGATGCTCCTTGGCATACTAGGTGTGAGCGCTTTCGGGTTAACTTTGCCTACAACACGAATAGTCATTCCATATTTAGACCCAATTTTCATTGGTCTTGGGCGCGCTGTTGTAGCAACGTTATTTGCGGCATTGTTTTTACTTTTATCGCGTCAAAAAATACCCAATAGAAAACAAATATATCAATTGCTCATTATTGCTTCTGGTGTCGTGGTTGGATTTCCAATTTTATCTTCTTGGGCTATGCAATATGTTCCAGCATCACATGGTGGAGTAGTATTAGGGATACTACCTTTAGCGACAGCCTTGGTTGGAGTGTATATAGGAGATGAAAGACCAAGTGTGCCTTTTTGGTTGGTCAGTGTAGCAGGGAGTGGTTTCGTTATCTTGTATGCTTTAAATCAAGGTTCTGGAGGAATACAAGTTGCTGATCTTGCGTTGTTAGGGGCAATATTTTCTGCGGCTATTGGCTATGCAGTTGGAGCGAAACTTTCAAAAGAGCTAGGAGGCTGGCAAGTTATATGTTGGGCTTTAGTTGTCGCCTTTCCCTTTATTATTATCCCAACAATAAGATATGCACCAGAATCATTGATGGGGATGCATGTTGTCGAGTATGCTAGTTTTATATATTTGGCTTTGGTAAGCCAATTGTTTGCATTCTTTGTTTGGTATAAAGGTCTGGCTTTGGGAGGGGTTGCGCGAGTGAGCCAAGCGCAGTTGCTGCAACCTTTTATTACAATATTAGCATCATCCTTATTCCTTGGTGAAATTATTGATGCTGCAACGATGATTTTCGTGTTTTTGGTTGTTGGTTCAGTTTGGTTAGGCAAGCGAATGCCAATAAAAGAAAAAGCTTAAATATTCATGCTTAAAGAGATGAAAGTCGGTCAAAAGAAGGTGTGACTAAGGTTTGCGCTTGTTTATCTTCTAAGCCTTTGGCTTGAATCAACAGTTTAAAGGATTCCCCCATGCCAGTGGGTAGCATCAAACGTTTGGCGTGTGTGATTTGTGCGATATTATCTACGCTTGGGTTGGCAGCGAGCTTTTGTAGTTGCTGTTGCACACCTTCACCTTGGGCAAGCCATGCACCTTGGGATGTATAGGTTATGCTCTCCAAACCCACGCTTTCACCTGCTAGCTTTAAGGCCGAAAAATCGACATGGGCAGTGATATCGCAAACACCAGGAGAAAGTTTGAGCACATCTTCTACCACTTGATGGTGATAATGCCCCATCAGCGTGCCTTCCATACGTTGGTTGCGGTAATATTCTTGCTGGGTGTAGCCGTAATCCACGGTAAGCACTACGCCGCGCTTAAAAAGGCGGCTGATGTCTTGCTGCCAAGTTACAAGGTGGGGGTTGATTTCACTGCAATAGTTGTCTGTCCACTGCGCTTGAATCGTTTCTTGTATATGGATCTCTAAGGGTTCTAATTCTGCCCAAACAAACTTATCTCCATCCCAATCCACACCGCGCTCTAAGGTTTTCTTGTCTTGATAGGTAAAGGCTTGCACAGGGAAAGCATCAGGCAGCTCATTACTGAACATGATGGCGGTATCCGTAGGCTTAATATCTTGAAGGGTGGAAACCACGGACACCTCAAAGCCATGCGCTTTAAAGTTTTCAGCTTGGCGTTGGCGTAATTGTTCGCTTGTTTCTACGGCGAAAATTTGACTGGGGACTAAATCCTGCTCGGATAAAGCTTGCAGCACATGCACCAATAAATCGCCATTGCCGCCACCTTGCTCAATCAGTGTCCAAGCTTGGGGTTGCCCCAAAGCTTCCCAACCTTTGCTTATGCTTTCAGCAAAGCCCAAAGCAAGCCAGTTGCCCATGGCAGCAGCAGTGGTGAAATCGCCCTGTTTGCCAAAGATTTTCTCGCTTTCGTAATAACCAAGCTTGGGCTCATAAAGAGCTGCCTTCATCCAATCATGAAACGAGATTGCACCACCATTGGTTTGCATAAGCCCAAGGATATGCTCAGTGAGCGCGTAAAGACGTTGATGTTCATTATTCATAGTAATTATCTCTTATTTGGGCTAAAATGCGGCACACTTATTTTCTCGGGGAGAACTGTAATATGTCAACAACACTTAGTCGAATTGCTAGTGAAGGAAAAAATGGGCATGACATGATGCCAATCATTCAAGGCGTGGGTCGCGCAGCGATTGAAATCTCAGCTTTATTGCGCGGTGCTGTGTTCCGTGGCGCATTGGGCGCTGCTGGCGCGGAAAACGTTCAAGGCGAAGAGCAACAAGTTTTGGATGTGTTGTCCGATGATATTTTCCTAGAAGAAATGCGTTCAACGGGTTTTGTTTGCGCCGTTGGTTCGGAAGAACAAGAAGAATTGTTGGTGATTGAAGAATATACCGATGCTGATTACTTGGTATTGGTTGACCCCTTGGATGGCTCATCAAATTTGGATGTGGATGGCCCAGTTGGCACGATTTTCTCTATTGTAAAACGTAAATCAGCCAATTCAGAACGCCCGCATGTATCGGATACTTTGCAGGCTGGTTCTGAAGTGGTTGCAGCAGGTTATGTGCTTTATGGCCCATCAACCATGCTGGTTTATTCTGTGGGCGAAGGCACACATGGTTTCACATTTAACCCAACATCAGCGCGCTTTGAATTAAGCCACGATAATATTCGTATCCCTGAAACTGGTGGTTATTATTCTGTGAATGAATCCAATGCTGACCAATGGTCGGATGGCATGGGTGCAAAATTAGAAAATCTTAAACAAGATACAGGTCTTGGTATGCGTTATGTGGGAGCTATGGTGGCTGATGTTCACCGCACGCTTCTGAAAGGCGGCGTGTTTTTATACCCAGCTGATGGTAAAAATACTACGGGTAAACTTCGCCTATTGTATGAAGCGATTCCTATGGGTTTTGTGATGGAACAAGCTGGTGGTAAATCCATGAGTAAAGATATGCTTGTGTCTGAAGTGCAGCCTGAAGCGTTGCATCAACGTGTGCCAGTATATTTAGGCTCAAAAACATATGTAGACGGTTTATTGAAAGTCTAAAGTGATTTATTCCGTTGTTACTCGCTTTCGCAGTAGCGCTGCTACAGCATCAAGCTCGTGCCTAGGACTAAGGCACTTTAACCTTTCAATTGGGATAATTGTTGATGAGTGATAATTTTTATTCCGTTGTTACTCGCTTTTGCAGTAGTGCTGCTACAGCATCAAGCTCGTGCCTAGGACTAAAACACTTAAGCCATTCAATCGGTGTCACTGTTCATGAGTGATGATTTTCAACAAGCTTATTTAAAGGAAATCGGTGTGCAAACGCCGATTTCTTCGTTTGTGACTGAAGAAAAAGAAGCTACTCGCGAAGCAATACCTAGCGAGGCTTCAACTTATGCAAAGCCGATAATTGAAGCAGCTTCAGAGGTGGCTGAGCCTGTAATGCAAGCTTCGCATGCAGAAGTTGATGTTCCGCCTACGCAAACGGCGGCTGCGGATGGTTTAGCAGGGCTTAAAATCAAAGCAGAAGCTTGCAAAGCATGTGAGCTAGTCGAATCGCGGAATCAATTGGTGTTTGGCGATGGCAATGAACATGCAGATTTATTATTTATTGCTGAAGCGCCGGGGCGAGATGAAGATTTGGCGGGCAAACCCTTTGTCGGTGTCACGGGTGTATTATTTGAGCGCATGCTGGCAGCCATTGGTATAAGCCGAGATGATGTGTATATGATGCATGGGGTGAAATGCCGCCCACAACATAACCGAGACCCTAAACCCGATGAGTTTGCAGCATGTGAGCCCTTTTTAACTGCGCAGTTGGCGCATGTGCAGCCCCAAGTGATTTGTATGTTGGGCAGGGTGGTGGCGCAAAGCTTGTTAAAAACAGATGCTTCCCTCACCGAACTTAGGCAAGGGCGATTTTCTTACCGAGGTATACCTGTGTTGGTGATTGACCATCCATCTTACTTGATAAGAGCGCAGCAAAACAAACGTAGGGCATGGCAAGATTTGCTTCGCCTGCAATCTTTTCTCCAAACTATCCACTAATCATTGCGCTGACTTCATGAGCGTGTAAACTTGCCCGTTCACACGGGGGCGACATGGTTTCGACAGAGATTCTGAACCCTTAGGTGCATGTCGGGTAGGTACGCCCGTTATCCAGGCCAAAACAATAGTCGCAAACGACGACGTAGAACTAGCTTACGCAGCGTAAGTTACCCCGCTCTTGAGTTGCCCATTGCTTGAGAATCCGGGGTCAAACAAATGGGATCGCCATTCTGGGAGTGTAGACTCGTGCTACCAGAGGTTAACTAGTAACGAGACGACCTATTGAAGCCCTTGTCCGTTAGGTTTTCAGTAGGTGCTATGATAACGGAATAAACATGTAGAGCCTTTGGCTGATGGTTTTTGGACGTGGGTTCGAATCCCACCGCCTCCACCAAACAAAAGAAGATACCTTAGGGTATCTTTTTTTGTTTGTGGCTGGGCGTTAGGGAGAGAACCCAATATCGGGTTCGATCAATCGGCAGGACAGCCGATTGAGACAATCTTTAGATTGCCCTGTAGGGTGAGGGGCAGGATGCCCCGAATCAATCCCATTATCTTACAGCCCACTAATCTTAGGGTATCTTTTTTTGTTTGTGGCTGGGCGTTAGGGAGAGAACCCAATACTGGGTTCGATCAATCGGCAGGATAGCCGATTGAGACAATCTTTAGATTGCCCTTTAGGGTGAGGGTCAGGATGCCCCGAATCAATCCCATTATCTTACAGCCCACTAATCTTAGGGTATCTTTTTTTGTTTGTGGCTGGGCGTTAGGGAGAGAACCCAATACTGGGTTCGATCAATCGGCAGGATAGCCGATTGAGACAATCTTTAGATTGCCCTTTAGGGTGACGGGGTAGGATGCCCCGAATCAATCCCATTATCTTACAGCCCACTAACCTTAGGATATATTCTTTTGTTTGTGGTGCGCATGTGTCATTTCGACCGAAGTGGAGAAATCTTGTGAGATGCTTCCACACTAGTTGGTATGAGTTAGCCACGGATATACACAAATGGATATTATATCAACTGCATTGAGCATGATTATTGTCTTTGTGGTTGATTAATTCTCTGCGAAACTTTGCGACCTCTGCGGTTCAGAAATAAAAACTATCCCGTGCGGGTACTGCGGTTAGTTTTTTATGTTCATTTTTGCGCAGCCAAAAACGAACCAAAAACCTGCCCCTCAATAGCTGTGTATTTCTTCGATGATTCGCAAAAGCGGGCGCAGAATTAGAACATTCTGCTTTATCCCTTCTTTTGCCAATTATCTCAGCACAGCTATAGCAGGGGGAATATGTCAAGCTTGCATAGGTGTAAGCCTACCGATTTTATTGCTTCGCGCTCTTTGTGGTTTATTCTCCTCTGCGTCCCTCTGCGCCTTTGTGGTATGAAGCTTGCTTATAACTTCCTTACCATGATGAAACATCTTTTTATAGGTTACCCTGTTCACAAGTTCGTTGGTGATAAACATGAGAATAAGGCTATATCTGCAGTGGCCGTGGTCTCAAGTATAATGGTTAGCGTGTTTGTTGTAGTGAACTACTTGAAAGGCCATTACCCGCTTGCAGCAGTGGAAGCGTTTTCTTTGCTGTTGTTTATGCTTTGTGTAGTACCTTTTTTTAAGGGCAACAATAAATTGAAGAGAAACCTTATTGTTTCAGCTTCAAGCATTTTGCTGTTGGCCTTGTTGGTGGATGGAGGTGTTGCCAAGGTAGCTATTTTCTGGAGTCTACTCATTCCATTTGTGGCATGTTTATTTCTAGGTTTACCCAAGGCTTGGTATTGGATTATATCCTATGCTCTAGTGATTGCGGTTATTTTTGCCTTGCATCTATTTTGGCAGCCATTCTTACCTTATGACAATAGTTTGCTCGGCTATTTCCCCTTTGTTTTTTTTCAGTTTTCTCTGCTTGCTGCCATTTTACAATCACAATATGAATGGTCTGCATTAAAGTATCAGGAGTCGATTACAGAGCTTGAAGAGCTAAAGATGAACTTAGAGGAGAAGGTTCAACAAAGAACAAAAGACCTCATAAAAACCAATAATGAACTTAAAGAAAAAATGCGCCAACATGATGAAACAGTGAAAGCCTTACACGATAGTGAAATCCAAGTGTACCAAATGCAAAAAATGGAAACGATTGGTACTTTAGTGGGTGGTATTGCTCATGATTTTAATAATATGTTAGCGGGTATTAATGCCAATATGTTTATGATTAAACGCAAAGTGACCGATGAGCCTGATTTGTTAAAGCGAACTAAGGACGTTGAGTCTTTGGTGATGAGTGCATCCGATATGATTAGGCAGTTGCTTACCTTTGCCAAGAAGGACCATGTTGCCTTTGAACATTTTGATTTGGTTTCATTTATCCATGAATCTTTTGATTTGGTGAAGGTTGCTATTTCTGAACATGTGCAGGTAAAGTTAGAAAACAAAGAGCGTACATTGCCTGTTTATGCAAACCAAACGCAAATTCAGCAAGTGATTATGAATATGGTCAATAATGCGCGGGATGCATCGCTACAGTCGCCACAACCTCGCATTCAAGTCACCATTAATAAGTTTATACCAGATGAGGTATTTAAGGCAGCTAACCCAAGTTTGCAAAGTGAAGCCTATGCATTGATAACGATTACTGATAATGGAACAGGCATTCCTACGGAACAATTAAATAAAATTTTTGAACCCTTTTTCACTACTAAGGAAGCAGGCAAAGGAACAGGGCTTGGTTTAGCCATGTGCTTGGGTGCGATTGAAAGCCATGGTGGCACGATTAAAGTTGCAAGCAAGCTGGGCAAAGGCACTGCTTTTAGAGTCTACCTTCCGCTTTGTTTTGATAAGGTCGAAAAGGTTGATATGAGTATTACTTTAGATGGAACATTTAATAGTGATGAAACAATTCTTTTGGTTGATGATGATGAACGTTTAAGAACATCGCAAGCGAGTGTGTTAAAAAGCTTGGGTTATCGTGTTTTAGCAGCAGAGCATGGTAAAGAAGCGGTGCAAATTTTTAGCGAGCATGTTAAGGAGATTGATTTGGTGGTGATGGATTTAACCATGCCTATCATGGGTGGTGCGCGTGCGGCAAAACTTATGAGAAAAATAGATTCAAGCGTAAAAATTATTTTTATCACAGGTTATGATAGAGATAGTACCATCAATGAAATCAACACCGTTGGTGTTGGAGAAGTGGTATTAGAAAAGCCATATACTATGATGCAACTACAAAACGCTATGCGAAATAGGCTGATGGCAAACACATCATAC
>JALUHL010000113.1 GCA_027053695.1 Ghiorsea sp. | reverse complement strand
TGACGTATGAATAAAGTCGTCAGGCTCACAGTAGCGGGGGCTGCGTCGGACTAGATTGTTTATAATCGCACCGAACTTCCCGTTTCACCCTCTGGTTGATATAACCATTGGGCACCTAAAAGCACGGCGTATGATGTCGAGGAAATAGAACAAGTCAAACTTGATATTTATGCTGCTGGATTTTTTCAAGCTTGCCACATGCGCTTTTTATCCATCTAATTGCAGCCCCATGCCAAAAGAAAACCAAGCTCCCCATTTTACTGAAAAAGAACGCGAAGTGTTGTATCGCGTCATTCATGCTCGCCGCGATATGCGCCATTTTATCGGTGGCGAGGTGGCAGATGATGTGTTGGCTCGTATTTTAGAAGCAGCCCACGCCGCACCTTCAGTTGGTTTTATGCAACCTTGGCGTTTTGTGCGCATCACCAAGCAGAGCTTGCGAGAAAGCCTTGTCCAATTGGTGGAAGCTGAAAAAGAAAAAACCTCGCAAGCTTTGGATGAACGCAAAGCAGAGTTCATGCGCCTGAAAGTGGAAGGCATTCGTGATTGTGCGGAATTGATTGCTGTCATCCTTGCCCCTGATGATGGCACGGTGTTTGGCAGACGTACCATGCCTGATGAAATGGCATTGTCTTCGGTGTCATGTGCGATTCAGAATATGTGGTTAGCCGCCCGCGCTGAAAACCTTGGCATGGGCTGGGTTTCCTTTTTTAAGCCACAAGATGTGGCTGATTTATTACTATGTCCTGAAGGCGCTAAGCCGATAGCTTTATTATGCTTAGGTCCAGTGAAATCATTTTATGATAAACCCATGCTGGAAAGCGAAGGCTGGCGTGAGCGTGAAGAAATAGAGACAGTGCTTGCAGAAAATCAATATCCATTAGCCACAGATAAACACTGATGAACACAGATATAGTTACGGAAAAGATTATTGGTTGTGCCTATACTGTAAGCAACACATTAGGTGTTGGCTTCTTAGAAAAGGTTTATGAAAATGCTTTATTGATTGAACTTGAGAAGCATGGATTGAAAACAAAAAATCAAAAAGCTTTGTCAGTATTTTATGCAGGGCAAGTTGTCGGCGAATACGTGGCAGATTTAATTATTGAAGAAAAAGTAGTTGTGGAGTTAAAGGCAGTCAAATCCTTCCAACCTATCCATCAAGCGCAACTATTGAATTATTTAAAAGCAACAGGCATACATACTGGATTATTACTGAACTTTGGTACATCTCGTCTCGGCATCAAACGTATGGTTCTTGGGAATAAATTAGCCACGGATGAACACAGATGAACGCAGATATGTATTTTTTCGATATTTTTATCCGTGTTTATCTGCGTCTATCTGTGGCAAAAAACATGGGAACATTAATGATTCAAGGCACTACCATACTCGCTTCAACCGTGTATGGCGGCTTATGCTATAGATTTGCCATCTTATCTGCGTTTATCCGTGTCCATCTGTGGCAAAAAACATGAAAACATTGATGATTCAAGGCACAGCTTCTGGTGTAGGCAAATCAGTATTGGTCGCAGGTTTGTGCAGATTACTGGCGCGTAAAGGCATTAAAGTTGCACCGTTCAAACCGCAAAACATGAGCAATAATGCAGCCGTCACAGCAGATGGTGGTGAAATTGGCAGAGCCCAAGCCTTGCAAGCTATGGCATGTGGGATCAAGCCTACTGTGGATATGAATCCGGTGCTGATTAAACCCGAAGCCGACCATCAAGCACAACTGATTGTACGCGGCAAAGCCACAGGGCGGCTACAAGCCAAGCGATTTCGCCAAGATAGAATCATTCTGCTGGATACCGTGCTTGAATCCTTTGAACTATTAAAAAACGAATATGATGTGGTGATTATCGAAGGTGCCGGCAGCCCTGCCGAACCCAATTTGCGCGAGGGCGATATTGCCAATATGGGTTTTGCCGAAGCTGCGGATGTGCCTGTATGGTTGGTGGGCGATATCAATCGTGGTGGCGTATTTGCCTCACTTAAAGGTAGCTTGGATATTTTATCAAGCTCTGAACGGACGAGAGTTCAAGCCTTACTTATTAATGGGTTTCGGGGTTCGCATGAATTATTAGCCGATGCGCTGACTTGGTTAGAAGATGAAACGCAAAAGCCCTTAGCAGGCGTTATACCTTGGTTACCTCTTGAGCTACCCGAAGAAGATAGCCCCTTCAGGCATCAAAATGGACATGGGCATAACCTTGTGAATACCGAAAAGTTTAACATTGCCATCATTGCTTACCCGCGTATGTCCAACCATGATGATATAGACCCACTTGCAGCAGAAGAAGCGGTGGATGTTCGTTTTGTGCGCTCGCCACAAGACATACAGCCTGCGGACATGATTGTTCTTCCGGGGAGCAAACATGTTTCCTCTGACTTGATGTGGTTAAAGGAGCAGGGCTTTGAACAAGTGTTGGAAAAACATTTGCGTTATAGTGGACAAATTTTAGGTATTTGTGGCGGTTTACAGATGCTTGGTAACGCTATACATGATGATGGTGTCGAAGGTTGCAGCATAAGGGGTTTAGGTCTTTTGAACATATCCACAACCATGGGCAAAGAGAAGGTGTTAAGGCAAGTGGATGAGCAAGCCATATTCCCTAAAAAAACAAGGGTGACGGGTTATGAAATTCATCATGGCATTTCAGATATCAATGAAGACTTATTCCCGTTTGCCACATACTCAGCTGACCAACAAGTTTGGGGCACGTATATCCATGGCCTTTTTGAGCAAGGTGAGTTTCGGTCAGCATGGTTATCCAGCATGGGTGTTGCTAGCGATAGCATCACGCAAAACGAACGCACCATGGCATCCTTAGATGCATTGGCTGATGCCTTGGAAGAAGAGCTTGCACCCGAGCTTTTAGCACCACTGCTACAAGGAAAAGTTAGATGACTATTTTTCTCGCACTTGTACTTGAATTCTTTGTAGGCGACCCAAAAAACAAACATCATCCTGTGGCTTGGTTTGGACATTGGGCAGTAGGCATTGAAAAGCAGTTTTATCAACCCACAGGTTTTGCAGGCATCAAAGCTTGGCTGATTGCAGTCGGTGTGCCTTTTATCATTGCCATTATATTATATATGGTATTTGGCTGGTTATTTAGTGTTGTCGCCCTTTGGGTATGCATAGGCTGGAAATCACTGTTTGAGCATGTGGAAGCGGTCATCAAAGCCAAAACTGTAAAAGAAGCACGCGAAGCTTTATCACTGATTGTTAGCCGTGATGTCAAAGCCATGAAACGAGAAGATACACGCCGCGCTGCCTTAGAATCTTTGGCAGAAAATGCATCCGATGCTGTGGTTGCACCTCTATTTTGGTTTGTCGTTTTAGGGCCGCTTGGCGTGATATTTTATCGCATGGTTAACACTTTGGATGCCATGTGGGGTTATCGCAACGAGCGTTATCAGTATTTTGGTTGGTGTGCGGCAAGAATCGATGATGTGATGAATTGGATACCTGCTCGGCTCACCGCTTGGCTGATGTTGCGCGTTGGTAAATCTGCGCCTTGGCGCGTGGTGAAAATAC
>JALUHL010000112.1:1145-3574 GCA_027053695.1 Ghiorsea sp. | reverse complement strand
ACCATACTAAGCATTGTCTATGGACATCATGGCATTATAAAAGTAAAATCAGAACCAGAAAAAGGGAGTACGGTGACCATTGCTTTTCCAGCTATGGATAACCAAAATCAGGATGATAATATGGTACAAGAGTATGATGCTCTGAATCAAGTTCACGTCGGGGGCAAAGTTTTGCTTGTGGACGATGAAGAAGTGGTATTGGAAACCATGCAGGTGATGCTTGAAGACTTGGGCTGCGAAACATTGTTGGCTCAAGATGGGGAACAAGCAGTAACCATGTATGCACAACATCAAGATGAAATCGCACTGATTGTGTTGGATTTCACCATGCCAAAAATGAGTGGGTCTTCATGTGTGGCAGCATTAAAAGCATTGAATCAAGATGTCAAAATTATCTTGTGTAGTGGTTATACGGAAGAAGATGTTCGTTCACAGTTTAAGGCTCGCGAAGTCACAGGCTTTTTGCCTAAGCCATGCAGCCTAAAGCAGCTTCACCAAGCTTTGCAAAAAGCCTTATGAAATTAGTGCAAAAATTAGCGTAAAATGCTTTGGATATTCACAAAAGTTTGTGGATTGAGCGTTTGTTGTTCTAGGAATGTGATGCTTTCAGGGTGAGGGTGAGCAAGCATAATGCAATAATCATTGCGCTTGATGCAGCTCATGGCGGAATCCCATGCATGTTGCAAATCTTTTTCCTGAACACTGTTGTCTAAGAAAATATCGCGCGCATTCCATGGGATGTGCGCATCTTGAGCAATATTTGCGGCGACCGATTTTGCGGATGTGCGCGAATCAATAAAAAATAGCCCGTGCTTTTGGCAAAGCTCCATCAACCATTGCATAGACTTCGTATCCGCAGTGAGTGCTGACCCCATATGATTGTTCACGCCACTCGCATGAGGCACTTTAGCAAGGGCATCTTCAAACACTTGGGTAAACACCGATTTACTCATTGTGGTGTGCAAATAAAAAGCTTCCATTTTCTTTTGATATTTTGGATTTGTGGTTTCCATAGGCATATGCAGCATCACAGGGAGACCATGTTGATATGCCATTTGCGCAGCTTCTTTGGCGTGTGGTGAATCAGGAAGCACAGATACGGCAACGGTATAAGGCAGCGCAATCAGCCTGCGCACCGCTTGCATATTATATCCCACATCATCAATGATGAGTGATAATACATGACGCTGTGTTCCGCTCTTATCATTGACGTTGTTTGTAGGTGTTGTTGGTTCTGGTAACTCATCTTCAAAGGTCAGCGTAAAGGTATCATCAGGCTGAGCATCCACGATGGGTGCAATCACTTTGGCGATAGCATCATCTTGAGCAGCTTCCATAGGCGCTTGATTCCCACTATCCGATGTAAACAGGCTACTGCCTAACCATAGCAGAAGTGCCAGTAAACCGATGAAATTTATAAGTATCAGTTTAAAGCGTGGAGAAGCCTTCTTTTTTGGCGCTTTCCTTTTCAATGTCAGCGTTTAGCTTTTAAAAACGTGTAAGGCTTGTAATAAATCCAGTGCACGCTGCAACTGCACATCTTTGGGTAAGCGCTCTAGCATTTTTTCGCTCGGTTGGCCGGGAATAGCTTCTTCCTCTTTTTTGGTTTTGGTTTTGCCATTGCCATTGGCCAAATGCCCTTTCATATTGGCTTCGGTAATGCGTTTTGGTCTATCTGAGCCATCATCTTCAATCTTGATGCGTACAGCTTTGACTTCGACATCAGGGTCAATGCCCGTAGCTTGAATGGAGCGTCCACTTGGCGTGTAGTATAATGCCGTGGTCAGCTTGAATGCTGAGCCATCCGATAATGGGATAATACGCTGCACAGAGCCTTTACCAAAGCTGCGTGTACCCATCAAAATAGCACGCTTATTATCTTGCAATGCGCCTGCCACAATTTCTGATGCAGATGCAGAGCCGCCATTGATAAGCACAACCAAAGGTGCGCCTTGAAGCTCATCACCTTTTTTAGCCACTGCTTTTGTGTTGGAGCCTACGCGGGATTTGGTGCTGACAATGCCGCCTTCATCCAAAAACATATCGCTGATGGCAATGGCCTGGTCAAGAAGTCCACCAGGATTGTTGCGTAAGTCCAGCACTGCGCCATAAATTTTACCATCAGACACTTTGCGAAGCTTGGCTAATTTCTCTTTAAGCTGCTGGGCAGAATGCTCTTGGAATTGGGTGAGTCTAAGGTATGCATAACCCGGTGCTAAAATATCCGTTTTTACGGATGCAACCTGAATAATGGCGCGTTTGATGGTCACATCAAAGGTGCGACCTTCACTTTCTCTGAATACGGTGATGTCGATACTCGTACCTGGTTTGCCACGCATCATTTTCACGGCTTCAGTCACCGAAATATCACGCGCTAAGACATCTTTAATTTTAATAATCAAATCACCTGCTTTTAAGCCAGCGCGTTC
>JALUHL010000112.1:0-1135 GCA_027053695.1 Ghiorsea sp. | reverse complement strand
AATGCCACCATCAGCTTTAGAAATTTCAATGCCTAAACCACCAAACTCGCCGCTGGTGTCTTCCATCATTTTGCTAAAGCTTTCTTTGTCCATATATGTGGAATGCGGGTCAAGGTTGGATAGCATGCCTTTGAGCGCGCCTTCTAGTAGCTCTTTATCTGTTTTTTCTTCTACATAATATTTGCGAACCGCACCCATCACATCGGAAAATTTCTTCAGCTCTTGGTAATCGGTGGCTGCAACAGCTTGGGTGATTGAGGCTTGGGGCTGCCAAGTGACCCATGCCATGGTTAAAGCGGCACATGTGCCAAGCGCAACAATCCAACGTGTTTTATTGATATTCATAAAAGCCTCATTTTTATTATTATTTTTTACACCAGCGCGCTGGATTCACAGGTTTTCCCTTGTCACGGATTTCAAAGTACAAACGTACATCATCCACCCAGCCTGTGCTACCAGCTTCTGCTAAAACTTCATCCTTCTCTACCCAATCACCAAGCTGTTTGTGCAGAGCATCATTATGGGCATACACTGCCATGATGCCATGCCCATAATCAACAATCATCATCAGCCCATAACCACCAAACCAGTCGGCATAGCGCACTTGCCCTTCGCCTAGGGCATGCACAAGTTTGCCCTGTTCGCTGCGTTTGGCTGGCGCGATATGCACCCCAGATAATTTCACGCCAGTGCTGGTTTTGTGACCGAAACCAACCATGACGCTACCTTTGAGTGGCCAAGCAAGCCTGCCTTTTCGCTTGCGAATGGATGCTGCTTTACCCTTTTTATCGCTGGCAAGCAGGGTGTCTGCCAAGCCATCAAGTAAACGTTTTAAAGCTTTTTCTTGTCGCGCAAGCCTGCGTGTTTGAGCTTTTTTCTTCTGAATGTTTGAGCGTAAAGCTTTGGCGGCTTTTTGTTTATCCGCAATTTTGCTGACCAACTCACGTTCAGCATTTTTACGCTCTTTCTTCAGTGCCAAAAGCTCATCTTTTTTCGCTTGTTCTTCCTGCTCAACAGCGCTCAGCACATTCATTTTTTCTTGCCAAACTTGTCTGTCTTTTTCTTGGGATAACATGGCCTTTTTCAGCAGATATTGACGGTGAGGAAGCTCGGTGATGGAAGTGTCAGATAGAAC
>JALUHL010000111.1 GCA_027053695.1 Ghiorsea sp. | reverse complement strand
TATGATATTTACTTGCTCAATGTAGGTAGTAAAGGTGTTTATGGTTATGTCACTAGCGATCTCCCACCTAACACTTATATCCCTGCTACACCTTACGCACATAGTTTGTTCACGCATATGGTTGTCGATAATGATTTTGCAGAATTTCCTCAAGGGTCAACCAATGCTGCTAAAGTGACCCTTGCCCATGAATTTTTCCATAGCATCCAAAATGGTTATGACCGCTCCGAATTTCCAGCATTTCTTGAATCCTTAAGCACATGGATGGAAGATAAAAACTACCCCACCATCAAAGATAATCTTCAATACATTGGTGAAGTGTATGTGGATAGTAATGGTGATGGACAATACAGTGCTGGTGAATCATTCACCGATATCAATGGCAATGGCAAACGTGAATCAGGCAGCCAAGATTACCCAGAACTACACTTGGATTCCTTTGGCTTAAGTGGTAATGGTTTGGAGCAATATGGGCGCTTTATGTGGATTCGTTATTTATCGGACAAGTTTGGTGATGCGGTAGCCAAAGATATACTCACTGCCTGCGCAACCACGGCTGGCAACAATACCTATTCTGCTATTGATAGCGTGCTTAAAGGCGCTACATACAACTCCTCTCTTGCCGCAGCTTTCCATGAATTTGGCATTTGGAATATCGATGTGAGTAAATATCAAATGGGCGCTGATTATCCTATCGCATGGGGCGACAGATTATTCAATAATGGAGCGATGAATATTAGCAGCGATGCCACCCAATCGTTACGCCCTTTTTCTGGCAAACAAAAGCACTTATCCACCATTTATGAACTGGTCAATGCGCCCAATGCAACATATACCTTTACAACCAATGGCACAGCAAAGGTTTCTGCATTGGTTCAAAGCGCTGCAGGTGGTGCTTACACTGCTCAACCCATTGCCTTAACAGGTGGCCAAGGTTCATGGTCAGCCCCTGCTGGCACAGCTAAAGTCACCTTTGTGATTTCCAATACCTCAGCAACAGATGATACCATGACTTGGCACTTAACTGATGGCGTAACAACAGCTTTACCTTCTTTGTCTTCAGGTGGTGGTGGAACCACCTTTACATCAACATCATCCAGTAGTGGTGGTGGCTGCGTAAGCGCTGCTTTTTCACCATGGATATTGCTATCTTTCGCAGGCATCACTTTACTCCTGCAGACACGGAAAAGACCTAAATTTCACCTATGACATTGTGAAATAATCCTTTTTATTCTATACTTGGAGCCTTAACTTCAAGGAGATTGTATATTGGATAAGCCGCAAAAAATTCGTTATGGGAAATTAATTCGTCATATTTCTTTGCGGCAGAACATCATCAGCTTCAATGATTTTGCGCATCGGCAGCTTGCTTTACGCCAACAGTCTCGAAAGAAAAAACGCGCCTCCTTGCGCGGTATTGACATTTATAGGTTGCTCGCACCCTATATTTCATCGCGGTTTATTGCGCAAATCAAAGTGGTTTTGCCCCTTGCTGTTTACCTGATTCTATTTCAAACCTTGGTACTCAACCAAATCGTTAGCGAGCCTGTGAAAATATTATTGGGGCTTGCGGCTGTGGTGCTTGGGCTGATGCTATTTATGGAGGGCTTAAGCAAAGGGCTGATGCCTTTTGGTGAAACCATTGGTCATAACCTTCCTGCTAAAGTCTCTTTGCCCACAGTGCTTTTGGTTGCGTTTTTGCTGGGTATAGGCGTCACCTTTGCTGAACCTGCGATTGGTGCGTTGCAAGCGGCAGGCAGTATTTTAAAAGTTGAGAACGCACCTTATTTATACACCTTGCTTAATGATTGGAGCACCACATTGGTTTTGATTGTTGGGCTTGGCGTGGGTTTAGCTGTCGTGCTTGGCACGCTTCGTTTGCTTTATAATTGGAGCTTAAAATATTTTATTTATGGCTCTCTTGCGCCTGCACTTGGTTTGACTGCATGGTGTATGCAAGATGCTGAACTTAGCAAAACACTTGGGCTTGCTTGGGATTGCGGTGCAGTGACCACGGGCCCTGTCACCGTACCGCTGGTGCTGGCACTTGGCATTGGCATTGCCTCTGCTTCTGGGCGTGGCGTTAGCGCGTTATCAGGATTTGGCATTGTCACACTGGCATCTTTATTCCCTATCATTGGCGTATTGCTGCTGAGTTTATTTGTTGCCGCTAGCACCACTCCAGAAGCCATTATCGCTGCTGCTCATGCTGGTATGCATAGTGCAGCTTCAGCAATTCCATGGTATGCAGAAAGCCCTATGCAAGAAGTGCTAGCTGGGCTTCAAGCCATTGTGCCTTTGGTGGTATTTTTGATGATTGTGCTTCGCGTTTTATTGCGCGAGAAGTTGCCCACACCAGGTATTATTGCCTACGGCATCATTTTATGTGTCTTGGGCATGATTATATTCAGCATTGGTTTACGCTATGGGCTAACTGCCTTAGGCGCACAAGCGGGAAGCTTATTATCAGCCGCCTTCACAGCCGTGGAGCATGTCAGTGAATCGCCCATTTATCCGTGGAGCATAGGCATAGGTATTGCGCTGATTTTTGCCTTTATCTTAGGCTTTGGTGCAACTGTTGCCGAACCTGCGCTCAATGCCTTGGGTAATACTGTGGATACTTTAACCAATGGCGCATTTGAGAAAAAAGTACTGATTTATGCAGTGGCTTTTGGTGTCGCCTGCGGCATTGCGCTGGGTGTCTTAAAAATTATTTTCAGTTTGAAGCTGGCATATTTATTGATGCCTTTATACACCTTGGCATTGTTGCTCACATGGCTGTCCACCGAAGAATTTGTTAATGTCGCTTGGGATAGTGCTGGGGTTACCACTGGGCCAATCACTGTGCCCTTGGTGTTGGCGATGGGGTTAGGTTTGGGTAATGCTGTGGATGCGATTGAAGGGTTTGGTATTTTATCACTTGCTTCCATTGGCCCCATACTCACTGTCTTGCTGACTGGGCTTTGGGTGCAATACAAAGTGCATAAAAAACATCGCGCTATGGATCAACAAGTTCAAGGAGAGGCGGCATGAGTGTGCAACATATCAATGTATTAACGGATGTGTTTTTGATTACATGCATTGTGCAGCGTGGCCGCGCTAAAGCTGTGCTCAAAGCTGCCCAAGATGCAGGTGCACAAGGCGCAACCATTCATTATGGGCATGGGCATGGTGTGCAGGAGATGTTGGGCATACTTTCCGTTGCCATCAATGCAGAAAAAGAAATTGTAAACATTCTCGTACCCAGCGATTTATGCGATATGATATTTGAAAAAATGTCGATAGCTGGGCACTTGGATACACCTGGCATGGGCATGATTTATTTAACCCGCATTGAAAAAGCTGCCACTTATATCCCGCAGCATATTTTGGATGCGATATCTGCCAGTGATGCGCAAAAGTCTGATGTTTAAGCTTATCACTTGCATAGCGGCAGAAGATAAAGCCCAAGATACCGTGCAAAGCCTTGATGCGAACTTTGGCCTTCAGGCTGTGATTAGCCATTTTGCGCGTGGTTTAGGGCGAAGCTCCATCACCCCTTCTACGCAGGGCTTGGGTCAGCAAACAGAAAAAACAATTTTCTCTGTTTTAGTCCCCACCAAACAAGCCGATGAAATCTTTGAACATATGTATCATACCGCCGATTTGCATCGCCCACACGGTGGCATCATTTATGTTACACCCATTAAACAATCCATCATCAGCCCCAATGTTGATGATGCGTATATTGCCCAACAAACCGAAGTTGATAGCAAGGCAATGGAGCCATCACTTGCAAAGTAATTTAGAGCCACATATCCAGCATATTGATGTCAGCCAATACTTAAAAAGTTTATGGGTGATTCCTGTGATGTTGCTTTTTGCACAAAGCGTTATCCGCCTAACAGATAACCCTTTGATTACACATATCCCAGCATGGTTATTCTTTTTCAACCCATTAATTTTCCTTGCTATTTTTGCAGCTAGCGCCTTCTGGGCACACCATCCCATTCAAGAAGCTCTACGCTCAAATACGCATCAATCGCTAGAGCAGGCTATGGCCGTGTTACCCATGCGCGCCCTCAAAAGCTTTGCCCTAGCAGGGCTTATCGCTGTGGTATTTATTTTGGGTGTGATTTTTCTTTCTTCCTTGGTCTTGGATAATGATTTCACGCCACGCATGATGACCGCGTTGATTTTTAGCGTTGGTTTTGGCTTAGGGGTGCTTATTCCTACTACTGCTATCGCCTTGACCATGGCATGGATGGCCAAAGCGCGTAAAAAACTATCCTTACAAAACTTATTCATTGGTGATTTAGAACATTTTCATACTTATCCATGGCTGATTCGCTCTGCCAATCGCCCTTGGCTGATTTTTGGCGTGACCAGCTTATTACCGGTAAGTATTTTGGCACTGTTTTCATGGTTAATGCTAGGCACCAACGATGATGCAGAACAACACTTTATTCTCATGCAAGCCATTGTTTTATTCGCCAACCTTATTTTTGGTGGCATGGCTCTGGTATGGATTACCAGCCGCACGATTCATCGCATTACCCGAGAGCTAGCCATGGGGCTTAACTTTCTAAGACAAGGTAAGTTTGATGGTCATGTCGCCATCATGATTGATGATGAAATGGGTGAGCTTGCTCGGGGGTTAAACACTGCTCTTGCAGGCTTAAAAGAGCGAGATAGCCTCAAAGATTCGCTTGCTATTGCTAGCGATATTCAAAAAGGGCTGATGCCCAAGGGAGAACCTAATATCCCCCACTATGCCATCGCAGGCTTTCAACAAAGTTGTCATGCTGTGGGTGGTGATTATTATGATTATATTACGCGCCATGATGGTTCCATCTGGTTGATTATTGCCGACGTGGCAGGTAAAGGTTATCCCGCTGCGTTAACCGTGGCTAACCTTCAAGCTATGCTGCATGCCCTTGCCAATGGTGAAAACATTAGCCTTTTGGATGCAGCAAGTTATATCAATCAATCCTTGCATCAATCCTTGCAAGGCGGGCGCTTCGTCACTCTATTTATGGCTGAGCTCAATCACCAAAACCATACCTTACAATGGATCAATGCAGGGCATATCCCACCACTTTTATGGCACAAAGATAGCATCACCCATCTTGAAGCCACATCACCACCGCTGGGCATGCTAGAACATATCAATCTGCATGTTGAAACAAGCAAGCTTGGTGTGAATGACACACTATTTGCATGCACCGATGGCATCACAGAAGCAAGAGATGCCGCAAAAGAAATGTTTGGTGATAAAAATGTGGAAGCTTGGTTTCAGCTTCGCCATGCCTTAGACCCTGCGGTATTGCCATCATCCATGCTTGCTTGCTTGGATGAAAAAGGCTTTCATACTCGCGATGATGATATCACCATGTTATGCTTAAAACGGAGTAGTGATGACCAATAAAACACGCACTGAACACGATGCTATGGGTGAAATGCAAGTCCCTGAATCGGCCATGTATGGCGCATCAACTGCACGCGCCATTGAGAATTTTCCCGTTTCAGATTTAAGGTTTCCCCGCGTATTCATCAAAGCTTTGGGGCGCATCAAAGCATCTGCTGCCCAAGTCAATCAAACGCTTGAAAAGTTGGATGCTGATAAAGCAGCATGTATCACCCAAGCCGCGAATGAAGTCGCAGAAGGAAAGTGGGATAAACATTTCGCCTTGGATATTTTCCAAACAGGTTCAGGTACATCCACCAATATGAACGCCAATGAAGTCATTGCGCATCGCTGCGCACAAATCAATGCTTCACTCGGCATACATCCCAATGATGATGTGAATATGGGGCAATCTTCCAATGATGTGATTCCCACCGCTATTCACCTTGCAGCAGCCGATGAACTGGTACACAAACTGATTCCTGCGCTACAACATTTGCAGCAAAGCCTTGAACAAAAAGCAGAAGAAACCCAAGCCGTGATTAAAATTGGGCGCACCCATTTGATGGATGCAACCCCCATCACGGTTGGCCAAGAGATTTCTGGCTGGGCTAGGCAGGTTGAGTTGGGCATCAGCAGATTAGAAGCTTGTTTACCACGCATCACAGAACTTGCACAAGGCGGCACAGCCGTGGGCACAGGGCTCAACACACACCCTGAATTTGGCGCACGCATGGCCAAAGCTTTATCAGAAAGTTATAGCATCACATTTACAGAAACTGCCAATCATTTTGAAGCTCAAGCTGCGCAAGATGCTGCTGTAGAGTTGTCTGGCGCACTTAAAACTGTTGCTGTTTCTTTGGTGAAAGTTGCTAATGATGTGCGTTTATTAAACATGGGGCCTAGATGCGGTATTGCGGAAATCAACGTGCCTGCAGTGCAGCCTGGTTCATCCATCATGCCGGGAAAAGTCAACCCTGTGATTGCTGAGTCCATGGCTCAAGTTTGTGCGCAAGTGATTGGCAATGATGCTGCAATTACCTTTGGTGGCGCATCAGGTTTATTGGACTTGAATGTGATGCTTCCCATCATTGCACACAATGTGCTTGAGTCTGAAGCAATACTAGCTAATGCCTGTATCATGTTTGCCGACAAATGCATTCATGGTCTAACCGCCAATATTGAGAAATGTGAGCAACAAATTCAGTGGAGCATGAGCATGGTGACATCGCTTGCACCCGTCATTGGCTATGAAAAAGCCTCTAGCATTGCCAAACGAGCAGTAAAAGAAGGCAAAACAGTCCGCGACATTTGTTTGCTTGAAGGCATTCTTCCAGAAGCTGAGCTGGATACATTGCTAGACCCAACCACCATGCTATCACCGCAAAAGTAACCTATTATTTGTCTGTTACTTTTGTTTCCATTGTAGCCAAAACCCTGAAACCATAAGCAAAGCCCCCAAAGCCCACGGGTATGAAAGCGCGGGCTGATGCCATGCAAAACCAATGCTTAAGCCACCAAACACAAGCAGCAATAGTGGCAGCATAGACATGGTCGCAGATGTCTGAGTACGTCTATCCAAACGCTTTTCAAGTTCGCTAAGGTGAGCATTGATATCCTCAGGTAAATGCATCCAAGCATGGATATAATGCTTGCTCTCTTGCAACAAACGTTGGGCTTTACCTTTGGGGCCTAAATGCTCAATCGCCCAGCTAGAAATAAGGGGTTTTGCCAATTCCCAAATATTGATATCAGGGTGCAGTTCACGGGTCACACCTTCAATGACCACCATACTTTTTTGCAATAATAAAAGTTGCGGCTGGGTTTCCATTTGAAAGCGCTCGGTCACTGCGAATAGATAAAACAATAATTCAGCAATCGAAATATCTTTAAGCGGCCGATTGAAAATAGGTACGGCAATCTCACGCAAAGCATCTTCAAAAGCTGAAACATCTGTATCATAAGGCACATACCCTGCCTCAACATGTACTTCGGCAGCGCGTTTATAATCTTGCTTCAAAAAAGCCAGCATCATATCCGCAAGATACACTCTGCTCTGCATTTCCAGGCGACCAACAATACCAAAATCAACCAATAGTATTTTTCCTTCCTTGGATACAAAGATATTGCCAGGATGCAAATCCGCATGGAAATAACCATGGATAAACACCATGTGAAAAAACATGTTTTGCAGATTCTTGCATATGGTAAAGGGATCATGCCCTGCAGCCATCAAAGCATCACGCTCATCAATAGGTATGCCATGAATTCGCTCAGTTACCAACACATCGGTATTGGTATAATCCCAAAACACTTCTGGTACACCCACACCTTCTAAATCTTTCACTTGATCGGCGAAGCGGCTGGCATGCGCACCCTCTGAGCGAAGATTTAGCTCACCCAAAATGGTCACAGCAAATTCTTCGACAACACGCGGCGCTTTTAAGCGCTCATATTCGGGGAAATAGCGGTCAAATAATGCCGCCAACATGCGCAATATCGATAAATCCGCCTCAATCATTCTATCGATGTTTGGTCTGCGGATTTTCACGGCAACTTCTTGCCCATTGTGCAATGTCGCAAAGTGAACTTGAGCAATCGATGCTGCAGCAACTGGCTCTTTATCAAACGATGCAAACAGCCCGCCCTCACCCAAGGCATCTTGCTTATAAGCTTTATTTAATAGGCATTCCACCACATCAAAAGGCTCTGGCGGCACATGATCTTGAAGCTTTTTCAGCTCCAATGCCACATCCATAGGCAATAAATCCACGCGAGTAGAAAGCATTTGTCCAAATTTGATAAAGCTTGGCCCAAGCCGCTCTAAAGCGACCCGAATTTGTACACCCAATTCTTTGGGTCTGTATTCTTGGCTAAATAAACTAAGCAGCCAAATATAAGGGCTGAATAACCTTAAGCGCACAGCCATGGCTGCCAGCCCATGTGTTGCCAAGACATGGATAATAAAAAGAAGCCTTATATTACGGCGTAAGCCTTTAAATCTCATAGCTTTCTCATACTTTTGCTTGGGCTGCCAAATGTTCTAATTTATCCAAATGCCGCCCGACCTTTTGCGTTTTTCGAGTCACTGATTCAACGCCAGCTTGCCAAAGTTGCAGCCGTTCCTCTGAAGGCGTGTGCATGGCCTTCAGCGCATCATCCACCAACTGCGTTGATGTGTTTCTCAGTTGCTTCTCTGCTTCAATCAGTTTGTATGCAGCATTTGCCACCTTGCGACCAAAGAAATCGCCAAACGTGCGCCTTAATTCTAGCTCCCAATCCAAATCCAAGTCTTGCAAAAGCTTTTGAAACAGTAGCATAGATTCAGAGTCCCCAGAAAGCTTTAATACCTTTTGCATCACCAAGGCATCAGGGTCTTCTTTGGCAAAGCTAAGTCTTGCAAAACCAGAGGTCGTCGATTCAATTCTGACATCAGGACGCACTTGGCTTGAAGGATGCACCCACACATTGCTACGCTTAAACCCTATAAAAAATACAGCCCCTGTATCTTTGATAAACACGCGGAAAACTTTGCCTTCCAAGGCTTCTAGCGTCGCTGATAATGCATCATTATCCTTAAAAAAGACTTGTAAGACCGATGCCAAAACAACGCATTGCACAGGCACTGGAATCAAGCGCAAAGGCAGAAACATCACGCTCATACTTTATACCCTCTATGCATGGCGACCACACCACCCGTTAAATTATCATGACGCACAAGCGAAAAGCCTGCTTGCTTAATCCACTTGGAAAAACGCGCTTGGTCAGGAAAACGGCGAATGGATTCCACCAAGTATTGATAGGAATCTCTATCACCCGTAATCATTTCACCCATCGCAGGAATCACATTGAATGAATAAGCATCATAAACCACATCCAGCAATGGAAGCACGGGCTTGGAGAACTCTAAGCACATAAATTGTCCGCCTGGTTTAAGTACCCGGTAAAACTCTGCAAGCCCAGCAGGTACATCAACAAAGTTGCGAATACCAAACGCAATGGTGACCAAATCAAAACTATTATCGGCAAAAGGAAGCTTGGTACCATCCGATTGTATGCAGTCGGCAGTGCCTGCAAGCATACCTTGATCCAAAACACGCCGCGCACCTTCTTCTAACATGGGCCCATTCAAGTCGGTTAATACCACTCGCGCCTTGCGATTGACTTTATTTAGCAAACCTATGGCAATATCACCAGAGCCCGCAGCAACATCCAATGCTATACCACCTTTGGGTAACACGGCTTTGGCAATAAAAGAGCGCTTCCACAAGCGATGCATACCAGCACTCATGGCATCATTCATGATATCATATTTGTAGGCAACCGAGGAGAAAACTTCCATCACTTTGCCAGCCTTTTTATCTGCATCTACGGTTTCAAAACCAAAGTGCGTTTGTTTGTTTGATGTATTTTCAGTTTTCACTTGTTCAGACATAGGCGCAGCGTAGCACCGAATGATTCTATTGTTGACTATTAATCATCAAAAAAGTTTCTAAGAATGTTTATGCTTAAAATTGAAGTGAGCGTGAGAAGAGTGTGAGAAAAATAAAAAACGCTGTCTTTGTTTGTTTATTGTGGGATGGGGATAGCAAAACCTGAGTTTTCAGTCACTTCATTTGTATCTTCTAACTCTTCGATGACCCAAGCTGTTTCATCAGCGAGCACGGCTTGCACAAGTTGGGAGTTCATCGCATGGCCACTTTTTTCGCCTTCAAAAGCACCAACAATAGGGTAACCAATCAAAAACAAATCACCAACCGTATCCAATACTTTATGACGAGCGCACTCATCGGCATAACGAAGGCCGCCTTCATTGAGTACGCCATATTTATCCAACACAACAGCATTATCCATAGAGCCGCCAAGCGCTAAACCTGCTTTTTGCAAAGCTTCCACTTCATGGATAAAACCGAAGGTACGCGCGCGACTTACTTCTCTAGCATAACCCTGACGTGAAAAATCGAAACTGACTTTACAGTTGGACAGTAAAGGATGCGCATAATCCAAATGATACGACACACGGAAACCCGACGCAGGGTATAAAGCACAAGATTTATCGCCATCTTCGATGCTCATGCGCTTTTTAATACGCAATACTTTTTTCGCTTTATTCTGCTCAACAATGCCTGCACATTGAATCAAAAAAATGAATGGTGATGCGGAACCATCCATCACAGGAACTTCAGGACCATTGACTTCAATGCGGGCATTATCAATGCCAAGCCCAGCCAATGCAGACATGATATGCTCCACCGTAGCAATGCTTGCTTCGCCATTGCCAATCGTGGTGCAAAGCCTTGTATCTACTACAGAACTAACATGACCTTTAATTTCAATATTTAAATCAGAACGGACAAAAACTATACCTGTATCCACTTCCGCAGGATGCAAAACCAAATCAACTTTTTTACCTGAATGCAGACCAATACCACTGCATCGAATCGCATGGTCAAGCGTACGTTGTTTAATCATGGTGCAGCCTCCTTGGTCGTCATTTTATAGCCACTAAGATAATCTATTTGACATTAAATTAGTGTTAAAGTGTTGAAAGTATAGATACTTTTTTTCAAAAG
>JALUHL010000110.1 GCA_027053695.1 Ghiorsea sp. | reverse complement strand
ATGTAATCGTGTGTTTGGGCTGCGTGATTCGTGGTGGTACGGCTCACTTTGATTATGTGTGCCAAGGTGCGATGGATGCGATTAACCATATTGCTGAGCGCGGCGATATTGGTGTGGGCAATGGTGTGCTCACTGTGGACACCTTAGCGCAAGCAGAAGAACGTACGGGCGGTGCGCATGGGCATAAAGGCGCAGAAGCAGCGCTTACCGCAGTGGAAGTGGCGCAAGCATTAAAAACTTTAGCACCCATGGTGGAGAAAGCGTGAGCAAGAAAAAGAATAGTCCGAATCGGCATTTGGCGAGAGAATCTGCAGTTGAAGCTTTGTATGCTTGGCATAATGGTGGCAATGATGCGGCGATGTTGCCTGCAATTTTGTCGGATAGATTAAAGCAAGAAGATAAGCGCGGGCAGGATGAAGTTTATCTGCGCGAAGTGGTGTATGGCGTGAGTGAAACTTGCGATGATTTGGATGCCATGATTAGCCAAGCTGTGCAAGGTCGAAGCTTAAGAAGCATTGCCCATGTGGAGCTGAATGTATTGCGGATTGCAGCATGGGAATTGAAGAATCGCTTGGAAATTCCCTATAAAGTAATTATAAATGAAGCGTTGGAGTTGACCAGAGCGTATGCGGATGAACCTTCGCGCGGTTTTATCAATGGTGTGTTAGACAAGGTTGCGCAAACGCTGAGGGAAGCTGAAATTAAGAAGTAAGCAATCGCATCAGGTGGGGCTGATGTTAAAAATTTAAAAAGGGATAGGGAGGTCGCGTTTGGAATATATCGAATGTACACATTGCGGCAAACGCTATGCCGCGAATGAAAAAATTCATGCCTCAGAAGGTGAATTTGTCAGATGTAAAAATTGCCTAGAAAAATTTATGATTGTGGTGCACGACTCGGAAAAACGAGGCATTGCATCAGAAGGTGATGAATTCAAGGCAACAGGCGATTGGGACCCTACATTAACCGCACCACCTCAAGATGCCGCAACACTCGCAGGTAATGAGCAAAGTGAAGAAAGTGAGCAGGATGTTGCACAACCTGTAAGTGAACCTGCTGAAGATGATTCTGTGATGGAGTGGGATCCATCGCTTACCATGCCTACCAATGACAGCGAAGATGAAGATGATGAAGGCGAGCAGCTTAGCGATGAAGAAATTCAAGCCCAAGCAGAAGCATCTCTTGCCGCAGTCAAACAAGAGAAAAAGAAAAAGATGATTTTGTATTCGGTCTTGGGCGCAACTTTGGTGTTGCTCGCACTTACGCTGTATATGGCATTTTTAGGCAATGAAGAAGAGCAGGCTGTGTCCACCCAAGTTGAAACGGTGAAGCATATTAGCCCCGAAGAATTGGATAAAGATAGCCCTGAATGCAGGGCTGCTGCTGCGAGACAATGGCTGTTAGATTATAAGGCAATGCATGGGAATTATGATGCGCAAACCTTTGAGAATATGCTTGAGCAAAGTCAGTTTAGGACCGATGATGTGAGAAAGGCATGCAAAGCACCAAGGCTTCTTAAAAATATTCTTGATGCAGCCACGGCGGGTGAAAAACCTGATTGGTTTACCAAAGAAATTCAAACATATAGCAAAAAGTAGCTCTTGGATTTTAGGGAAACACTATGAGCATACAATTTAACTCGAAGTCGCTAGAAATGATAAAACTTCATATTTGTGCGATTGCCCGATGTGTTGTTTTGTTGCTAGCATTTTCTGGCACGGTATCGGCTGAAGAGCAGAGGTACGGAGCTGGTGTTGAGATGTTTAGTTTGGGTTATTCGACATATCAGAATGGCTCGCCGCCTGATACTGAAGGTTGGTCTGGGCCATCCTTCTTTTTCACATATAAGCTTTCTAATTTGCTGTCGTTAAAAGCATCATATTATGCCCTTTCAACTGAGGGTTATGATATGGTGGATTTATTACCTTGGCGCACTTTCAAAAAAGTAAAAGATAATGATATGAATGGTGTCCAAGCGGCACTTCAAATTGGAAGAAAGTTTTATGGTTCGGTTGGTGTTTACAAGAATTTTAAAGACTTTTTGTATGTTGTGGACAAACAAGGCCTGTCGTTTTCTGGTGGTTATAAAATAAAAATTGGTGACTGGTTGGTTGATGTGAATCCTTTTGGATTTCGAGTGCCTATGCAAAAGGAAGGTGCTCAACATATAAGCCATATAGCGACTTTGGGTGTATCCTATGTCTTTTAGAGTTTACAGATCCCTGAATAGACTCTAGGGCATACGTTATTGTGCAGCTAGCGAAAGATATTACAAACAACAGTGTTTTAATTATTTAACATTAGGGGGTTGAAAACTCATTTATACGTCCTTATCTAAATGGTAAGCAAATTATGTTTAACAATTCGTTGAGATAAGTAGGAGTATAGATATGGCAAAAGTAATTGGTATTGATTTAGGAACCACCAACTCATGTGTGGCGATCATGGAAGGGGATACTGCAAAAGTTATCCCAAACAGCGAAGGTGATAACACCACACCTTCAGTGGTGGGTTTTACGGCTGATGAGCGCCTTGTCGGTGCGGCAGCCAAACGTCAAATGGTGACCAACCCAGAAAATACATTTCATGCGGTGAAACGTCTGATTGGGCGCAAATTTGATTCTAAGGAAACCAAACATCATAAAGAATTGGTGTCTTATCCTATCGTGAAAGCAGATAATGGGGATGCATGGATTGAAGCTGAAGGCAAAAAAATGAGCCCGCAAGAAGTGTCGGCGATTATTTTGCAAAAAATGAAAGCGACTGCTGAAGATTATTTGGGTGAAGATGTTAAAGATGCAGTGATTACTGTGCCTGCGTATTTTAATGACTCACAACGCCAAGCTACCAAAGATGCTGGCGCAATCGCTGGGCTGAATGTGTTGCGTATTGTGAATGAGCCAACGGCTGCAGCATTGGCATATGGCCTTGATAAAACTGAAGAAAATCACTTGATTGCAGTGTATGACCTTGGTGGTGGTACATTCGATATTTCAATTCTTGAAATTGGCGATGGTGTATTTGAAGTGAAAGCAACCAATGGTGATACATTCCTTGGTGGTGAAGACTTTGACCAAGTATTGATTCAATATTTGGCTGATGAATTCAAGAAAGAACAAGGTGTTGATTTAACTAAGGATACTTTGGCATTGCAGCGTTTGCGTGAAGCCGCGGAAAAAGCAAAAATTGAATTATCTTCAAGCCAACAAACGGAAGTCAACTTGCCATTTATTACAGCAGATGCTTCTGGGCCAAAACATTTATTGGTTAAAATTTCGCGTGCGAAATTTGAATCTTTGGTGGGTGATTTGGTTGAGCGCTCGCTTGAGCCATGCAAAGCGGCATTAAAAGATGCAGGTGTGAAAGCTTCAGATATTCATGAAGTGGTTTTGGTGGGTGGTCAAACCCGCATGCCATTGGTGCAAGAAAAAGTGAAAGCATTTTTTGGCACTGAGCCGCATAAAGGCGTGAACCCTGATGAAGTGGTGGCGATTGGCGCTGCGATTCAAGGCGCGATTTTGACTGGCGATGTGAAAGATGTGTTGTTGCTTGATGTAACGCCACTATCTTTGGGCATTGAAGTGGAAGGTGGTTTGTTCAATAAGATTATTGAGAAAAACACAACCATCCCAACCAAAAAATCGCAAACTTATACCACTGCAGCGGATAACCAAAC
>JALUHL010000109.1 GCA_027053695.1 Ghiorsea sp. | reverse complement strand
TTCAAAATGCGTCTCTTTTGATGTCATTTTTACACCTCATAGGGGCTGAAAGCCTTATATATAAATACTTTTTAATCTTTCTTAAAAGTTGTCCACGCAAGCTGTGGATAACTTTGTGGATAACAGCACATGCATCCTAAACATTATTACACACTTAAGCGAACTACACCCACTGTCTATTTTTTAGGCATCCATGTATTTATCATATAAAACAGTATCTTAAGATGCGAAAGTTATGCTTTTAAACGAATAGGCACGCCTAATTAAGACAAAACTGTGACACACCCTGTAGAAAGTGAATAACTATCGGTGTCAAGCATTAATTTCATGTGACAAATGTACCTTTTTCGCCACTTCTTCGCCCGAAATAACCGCAAGTTCAATGGTAGCAGGCAGTTGCCCCGGATAGGGCGCTTCACCAGCGTCAAAAACATGCCGCGGTAAATCCACATCCAAATCCTTTCGTACCAAAACCGTAGCCCTTTTTTCTCGAATAAAACGTATTTTTTCAGGTTGACTTATGTTTTCACCGACCACTTTTCCCAGCTCATCAAGCACCAAAGCCACAAGCTCATCTTGCGAAGCTTCAGATTTATCCGCGCTTATGGTGACGCATAGGTGCTGCAAGTCATCTTTTTGCTCCATCATCTCGCTCACATCAAACAGCCATTGCCCATAAGTGCCTAACATACCCAACATCAACGATGGCAATGGAATATGTTGCTTAAACCACAAATGAATATTGGTAATGGCTTGGGTTTTCACTTCTTCTTGGATACCCAATAAACGATTGCGGGCAAATGCGGGCAGCGCCAGCACCACGGCATCATGATTGAGTTCATCTAGGCTGCGAACAGTATGCCGCAACTCCATATTCACACCCAAAGCGCGTAATTTATCGGCAACGGGTGCAACCAAGGCTTGGGATAAGGGTTTATTAAACCAGCCCATTTTAGCATATTGATGGGAAGAGAATGAAGTCGCCAATACTCTGGCAAAGGTTTTGGCATTGGCAGTGGTTAGCGGCTCATTCATCACCCCCAAGCACAACACTTCCAACATATCTCGAACCAATACTTCTGGCGCACCGATTTCATCCATCCATGCTTGCACTGTTTGTTCCTCATCCCTGTTCATCATACCCAGCGCAAGCTTTAGCATAGCCTTCACACTGCTTAGGTCATGCCCTGGCATACGATACACCGCCCATAGCAAAGCAAGATTTACAGGCAGCCATGATGGTGCTTGCAGCTTAAAAAAGCCGCGCTGCTTATCCCAAAGCGGTAAGGTCAACGATGATTGCCAAGACACATGCGCACTTGCGCCCACATCCGCAAGCAATTTGCGAGTGGCATGGTATGCGCCCACCATCATATGCGGCCCATTATCCACCCACTCACCCACACCTTCATCGAAAAAAGACTTGGTGCGCCCGCCCAATGCTGGTGCAGCTTCATACACATCCACTTGATGCCCATATTCAGCTAAGCGTAGCGCAGCCGTTAAACCTGCTATGCCGCCACCCACCACAGCCACGCGTTTGCTTTGGGTTTCAGACACTAAAAATCAATCCGCAAAGGTAAGTCTTTTTTCGCTGCCTTTTTCTCATAGCGATAAGCTTTCCATGCTACCCATATTTTTTTCAGCGGCGTTAATCGCGCAGGATGCTGCCAAACATCAAAATCTACCGCTTTAATTTTTGCCAAATGCGCATAATAAATCGCACCCATCATCAATGATGGCGTGAGGCTCTGCCTATCTTCACTAGGCAATGCTGCTAAAGCATCTTGATAAGCTTGCTCTGCTTTTTCCAAATAATGTTGCAACAAAGCTTTGAGATTGGCGTTGGTTTCAGCATTGTCGCCAAAGCCATTGCGAATATCTTGGTCGGTCACTTGAAACTGCGCCCTTGTTTGTTGCGGCAAATAAATTCTATCAATCTTGGTATCTTCATACACATCACGCAAGATATTGGTCAGCTGCAAAGCATCACCCATGCGCAGAGCAAATGTTTTGGATGCTTCTTGCGTATAGCCAAACACTGCAATCGACATCAGCCCAACCACGCCTGCCACACGGTAGCAATACAAATCCAAGTCTTTATCCGTCACCGTAGGTTTACCCATCACATCCATCATCATGCCTTCAATCATTTCAGTGAGCATCACTTTCTCAATCGGATAATGGGCAACCGTCCACATCAGTTCCATGCCCACAGGATGCCGCGCGTTGCCAGCAAACACCTTACCCACCTCTTCCTGCCAAAAGGCAAGCTTGCGAACGGCCACTTCTTTTTCTTTGATTTCATCAGCAATATCATCCACTTCACGGCAAAATGCATACAATGCCATCATAGCTCTACGCTTTTCAGGCGATAAAAAGAGAAATGCATAAAAGAACGATGAGCCAGAACCTCTGGTTTTATCTTCACAGTATTTTTCTGGGTTCATGCTTGTCCTCGTTCGCTATAATGGTTAGGGCGTAGGCTCATGCTGGCAATGCTAAGGCTCACCCTCAACCAATCAAGCTTACTTAATGTAGGTCGTTGGTTGAGCGGGTCTTCCAACTTATCTGTCGCAGACAAAATGGATGTGCCGCCTGCCAAGGTTGCTGCAATCTGAATGCGCAAACGAAAAGGCAAATAGGGTAATAAAGTATAACCTTGGGCAAACAACTGCGATGTTTCTGCAATAGCCTTATCGATGGCGGGTCTTAACTGCGCCAAGGTACAATGCCCAGCCAACACATCTTCACGACTCACTTGGACTTGCTGTAACCATTCATCTGCCAAGTAGCAGCGCCCTTTGGGTATATCAATCTTAAAATCTTGCCAGAAGTTGGTGAGCTGCAATGCTGAGCAAATCGCATCGGATGCTGTAAGCGCTTTATCATCATCAATCTTGTGCAATGCCAACATCAAGCGCCCTACAGGGTTGGCAGAATGTTTGCAGTAAAACAATAAGTCATCCAAAGTCTCAAAACCTTTGAAATTCACATCCATACGAAATGCTGCCAACAAATCACGGAATAACTGCACGGGCAAATCATGTGTTTTCATCACATCAGCCAAAGCAATAAAGATAGGATTCTCGCTTTTATCTTCCAAACATAAGTCCAACTGATATTCCCAATCATCCAGCTTTTGCAAGCGCTCTTCTTTGCTAAAGTCACCTTCATCAGCAAAATCATCGGCAGCCCTGGCAAAGGCATAAATCACAGCCACAGCAGGCCGCAGTGACTTCTTTAAAAGCAATGATGCCGTGGGAAAATTCTCATAATGCTGATTGGCAATGGTTTGGCAGTGCTGATATGCCTGCTTTAAGTGCGCTTGGGTTTGCATGGCAACATCTTAGAATGGAAGTTTACTTAGGCAATAGCTATGCTTCGTTTTTAAGTTTTAATCCTGAAAAGAAGTGAGCGTGTCTATGTTTGATTCATTAAGCAATAAATTAGGTAACATTGCCAATAAGTTACGCGGTTCAGCCCGCGTTAGCGAAGCCGATTTAGATGCCACACTACGCGAGATGCGCATGGCATTACTCGAAGCTGATGTTGCCCTTCCAGTGGTTAGGCACTTATTGGATGCAGTTCGCGAGCGCGCATTGGGCGCTGAAGTCGCCAAAAGCCTGCAACCCGGTCAGGTTATTATTAAAATCCTGCATGATGAGCTTGCCATGGTTC
>JALUHL010000108.1 GCA_027053695.1 Ghiorsea sp. | reverse complement strand
TAAAAGAGCTCGAGGATATGCTTCAAGAAGCGCAAAGTAGGGCTGCGATTGTTGAGCAAGAAGCTTATGATAAGGCTTATGCTGCGGGTGAAAAAGCAGGGCTTGCTTTGGGTGAAAAAAGAGCAGAGCAAATTCTTAGTTTGATGACAAATATCGTAGAGCAAGCTGAGCAAGAGTTGCATCATTTGCAACACCAATCTCTTGATGTGGTACTTGCTTTAACAACATCCATCTTAGAAAAAGTAATGGGTCATCAAGATGTTATGATTGAGCAAACATTAAAGCAAGCCATTGATGACGCATTTACCCAGCTGGAGATAACGGGTCATCATCGTGTTGTGCTCGTTGTTCATCCGCATGACTTGGACATGTTTACACGCATGGAAATCCAAGAAGATAAGCTTCATATCAAAGCCGATGAGCGTATATCACAAGGCAGTTGTAAGTTGCTCACACCGCACCATGACACGCTGATTGACCCACAGCGTATGATTCAAAAAGCGGTTCGGCATATACGGCAACAATTTGAGCAAGCTTATGAACAAAATCAGAAGGTGCTACATGGGTGAGGTAGGGCTATGGAACGACAAGCACCAAACTCAAGTTTTAACAAGCTTGGATAGTTTAAAACTTGTTGAAGTGCGAGGTCGGGTATTTAAAGTATTAGGACCTATGATTGAAGCCACAGGGCTACACCGAAGCATTGGTGAGGCTTGTGATATTCACACAACATCAGGACATATTATTCAGGCTGAGATTGTCGGGTTTCGCGAGAATAAAACGTTGATGATGCCTGTTGGTTCTACGCGAGGCATTGCTCCCGGTGACCCCATTTCTGCCGAAGGACAAGTGCCTTCGATACAAGTGAGCGAGCATTTGTTGGGGCATGTGATTGACGCTATGGGTCACCCTTTGGATAAGCATGGTTTTACTGCGCGTGGTGAAAAGTTTCCTTTGTTTGGTGAAAAGTTAAACCCCTTGCAAAGGCAAGTGATTGATACACCCATGGATTTAGGGGTTCGCATTATGGATACATGTTTACCCATGGGTAGAGGTCAACGCATGGGTTTGTTTGCAGGGCCTGGTGTGGGTAAAAGTATGCTTATGGGCATGCTAGCTAGGAATGCGGATGCAGATGTGAATGTGATTGCTTTGGTTGGTGAGCGAAACAGAGAAGTCAGAGAATTTATCGATGATGTTTTGGGTGAAGAAGGCCTGCAAAAGACCATTGTTGTGGTTGCGACATCAGATATGCCGCCAGTATTGCGGGTTCGCTCAGCATTGCTTGCGACCACGATTGCAGAAGTTTTTCGTGAACAAGGCAAGCAAGTTTTGCTGATGATGGATAGCTTAACGCGCTTTGCGCAAGCCCAGCGTGAGATTGGTTTGATGCTGGGTGAGCCACCTGCGAGCAAAGGGTTTACACCTTCTTGCTTTACAGCCATGGCGGAGCTTTTAGAGCGCGCTGGCCCAGGGGCTAATGGCGGACATATCAGCGCTTTTTACACGGTGTTGGTGGAAGGCGAAGATTTATCAGCAGACCCCGTGGCGGAATCTGCGATGGCTGTGTTGGATGGGCATATTGTGTTGGATAGGAAGTATGCTGAGCGAGGGCATTATCCCGCCATCAATTTATTGCGCAGCATTAGCCGCTTAGAAAATCAATTGAATCCGAAAGATGTGTTGCAAGCGGCACGTTCCTTGCGTAAAGATATTGCGATGTATGAGCGCATGGAGGATATGATTGAAATGGGAGCTTATGAGCAAGGTAGCAATCCAGCATTGGATATGATTATTTCAAATATGCCAAAGGTTGAACAATTTTTGCAACAGGGTTCAGATGTGGTTTGCCCAAGGAAACATAGCATACAAACCTTGTTTGAGTTATTAAAAGAAAAACCAATACCTGAAATGGCGAAAGAAGATGCAACCCAAAGGATGGTGGAAGCATGAGCCAGCAAACATCACATCAGCTTCTTTCGCATATTGCTGAGCATAAGCGGGACAAAGAGGGAAAAGCATTGCAGCAGCTTACAACCTATAGAGCGACTTTATCTCAGGCTGTGAAGCAATCATCTATACAGCTTGCTGTGCTGCGAGAGCAAAGAGATAATAAGGTAGCACGGGGGGCGCAAGCTTCAGAGCTTATTTTATTGGAGCAGAGTTTATTTGAACACCAACAACATATTCATGAGGTAACATGTGAACTTGCTATGCTGGATGAAGCTATTCAACAACAAAAGCAAAAGTGGGCTCAAGCACATAGAAAATTAAAAGCTCATGAAAAACTGCATCAGCAGTTACAGCGTAAAGCCAAGCATATGTTGAATCAGAAGCATCAAGCTATTCAAGATGATCGGTTTTCAGCCCATATGATGCGCAAACAGAGGGTTTCGATATGAAAAAGAAAATGATGATACTCTGTTTGCTTTCACTAAGTGTGGTGAGTGTGGCAAAGTTAAGTTTGTCTTTGGTTGACCAGCCCGAATCTACTTTTGTTGCTCAAGCGCAGCCCGAGCAAGCTATTGGATATATTGAGGGCGAAAAAACAAAGCAGCCTGCTTTATTCCTAACAAGTGGGCAGTGGCTTATGCACGAGCTTGTTCCTTCGGCAGAAGCAGCCAAGGCGATTCCTTTGGCTGAAGAAAAGGAAGGCTTAAGTAACCCATCAGCCAGCCAAGAGATGAAAGAGAAATTGGCAGCTTTAGACCAGCAAGAGCAAACCTTGAATGAACGCGAGCAACTGGTTGAAACAGCCGAAAAAAGAGCACACGATAAAATTCTAGCTTTAGAGGCTTTGGAAACAAGAATCCAAGGGCTGTTGCAGCAAGAGGAGAGCATTAAAAACAAAAAAATCAAACGCTTAACATCTGTGTATGAAGGGATGAAAGCAGATAAGGCAGCACCTGTAATTGCGCAGATGGATTTAAGCATTGTGGTTAAAATGTTTTTGCGCATGAATGAAAAGCAGGTGGGAAAAATACTTTCATTTCTACCGCCTCAGCAAGCTGTGGTGATTAGCCAAGCGCTGACACAGCGCATTGCATCTATTTCTCAGTGATACTGTGTATTGATGAACACTAGGGGTTAATCTTCTTTCCAGAAACGTTGCATTTCAATATACAAAAATGATGCAGACCAAGTAATCAGCACAAGCCCTGTCACCGCTTCAATACCAACCAAGAATCGCAGTTCGCCATGCGGTTCAATATCGCCAAAGCCTAGGGTGGTGAAAGTGGTCAGTGAAAAGTAGGCTGAATCAATAAGGCTGCCATTGTAGTTTCCCTCTAAGGAACCCCAGCTTTTATCGTTGTGCATATAATAATAGGCAAGGGCGAATATCCAAATTTCCGCGACATGAGCCAATAAAGTGCCAAAAATGCCTAAGACGATTCTAAAGCGATAGCGAAGTGTGCATTTGGGTATGAATTTGGTCATTTGATACAAAAATTCGTAGTGCAGCATGACAACAATAGCGACAATAAAAGCATTAAAGAAAAAGCCAATAATCATTGAATCACTCCATGAGGCAGTACAAGTGCATCACGAATCTGCATATAAGCGATTAGAAATTCAATCATCATTCGCCAAATCACCTCAATAAATAATAAAATGGAAGTAAATATGGCCATCAAAGCCAAACGCTGCTTCCAGCTTAGTGATGCCCATACAAATGCTTTGATATGGTCGTGGCTTGGTTTGAAT
>JALUHL010000107.1 GCA_027053695.1 Ghiorsea sp. | reverse complement strand
CTGAGTGGTTGTGCATGGACTGATTGAGCGTTCGCATGGCATCACGCAGCTCAATGAAAGATTGCATGCGCTGCGAAATCGGAAACGCAATTGGGACGATGCTATCACTCATGGACAGGTGTGGCTCGATAGACGGGCTCGATATCATCACTGGCATTTCGGGAAACATCAAGATTATGAATAAGCCCTGTTTCTAGGCGATATACCCAGCCGTGAATAGTCAGCTTTTTTCCTTCTTCCCAAGCTTTTTGCACAATGCGTGAGTGTGATAAGTTTTCTACTTGCTTAATCACATTAAGCTCTGACATACGGTCGGAAAGCTTTTGCGCAGATAAGCCAGAGAGTTCCTCTTGGTGTGTGATATAATTATCGCGTATGCCACGAATCCAGTTATCCACCACGCCATAATGTGTGGATTCAACCGCTGCATTTACGCCGCCACAACCATAATGCCCTGTGACAATAATGTGATCGACATTCAAAACGTCCACAGCGTATTGCACCCCAGATAAGCAATTAAAATCAGTGTGGTGGACTTGGTTGGCAATGTTGCGGTGCACAAAGACTTCACCAGGCTCTAAGCCGATAATTTCATTGGCAGGCACACGGCTATCGGAGCAACCAATCCACATGTATTTTGGTTTTTGTTGTGTTGATAAATGTTTAAAGAAGCCAGACTTATCTTGTTCACGTTTTTCTGCCCAGTTGGCATTATTTTCTAAAAGTTGTTCAGGTGTTGGCATATTTAAGCTTCCAACCAAGCATCAAGCTCGCCTTTCTTATCAACAGCATACAAATCATCACAGCCACCGAGGTGTTGGTCATTAATAAAGATTTGAGGAATCGTGCGGCTACCCTGACTGCGCTTCATCATTTCGGCGCGTTTCTCAGGCTCTGATTGCACATTGTATTCAATAAAATCCAAACCACGTTGCTTTAACAATGATTTAGCACGCACGCAATAAGGGCAATAATCACCAGAATAGATTTCGATTTTTGCTTGAGTTGCCATAGCTATCTCCTATTCATTATGCAATACGCGGGCAAAAGAGAAGGCAAATATAGGGCGCTTGATTTGCCTTGCTGCCGCACAAGCATGGCGGAGGGTAGCACCTGTGGTCAAGATGTCATCAACCACCCAAATCTTGCCTTGGGTGTTATGACTTTGAACACGGCTTATCCCATCTTCTGCCAAGGTGAAGCTGTGCCGCAAGTTTCGTTCTCTTGCTTTGCCTTTTAAGGATGATTGGCGCTTATCCTTGCCTTTTCTACGCAAGATTTTCCAATCCATGATGCATCCCACTTGGGCTGCAATGCTTTGGCATAAATTAGCGCTATGATGCAAACCTGATCTTTGCATACGGTATAATGGCATAGGCACGGGAAGAAGTAGGTCATCTGCTGAAAATATAGTTTGAAGTTGCTGCTCTGCGGCATGAAGCAGCCAAATCAGAGCGCTGTCATCGCCATGCAGTTTCCATGCTAAAATCGCTTCACGCACAGGGCTTTTATATTGATACAAATGATACGTTTCTTGTTGCGGAGGTGTTTTCTTCAAACACTGCCCACAAGGACCGGGCACAAGTGTTGCATCCAAAGGTATGCCGCAAGATAGGCATGTATTTTTTGGCATGACTTGAATGTTTTGCAAGCATGTTGCACAACAGCCTTGGGCGCTATTTTCTAAAGGTTTACTGCATAAAGGACATGCAGGCGGAAACAGGCTTTGCTTTAAGCCTTGGATAAGCTTCGTTGACAGCGCAGGCATAGACATGAGCATAGCGAGCATGACGGACTCACGCAATTGGTTTGAACCACTACCCTCAACAAGGCAGCGCAAGCTTTTGGCAAGCCGCCGCGATGGTTTGCTGATTACGGTTGATGGTCAGCGTTTATTAAACTTTGCATCCAATGATTATTTGGGGTTAAGTACGCACCCTAAAGTTTGTCAGGCTGCGCAAGATGCTATCAATGAAGTAGGGCTGGGTAGCGGCGCATCACGCTTGGTTTCAGGGGATGACCCTTTATTACATGAACTGGAACAAGAACTTGCCACATGGAAAGGGTTTGAGGCTTGTCTATTGGTCGGTTCAGGCATGTTAACCAATTTAGGGCTATTGCAAGCTTTGGCTGACAGGCATACCCATATATTTGCGGATAAATTGAATCATGCATCACTGGTGGATGGCGCACGTTTGTCGGGTGCGCAAGTCTCTCGGTTTCCTCATTTGAATTTAGAAAAATTAGAGCAAAGTATAGAAAAATCGGGAGCAAAGCAGCGCGTTATTGTATCCGATGGTGTGTTTAGCATGGATGGTGATTGTGCGGATGTGCAAGCATTGATAAGCCTTGCTGAACGCTATGATGCCTTATTGCTGATTGATGATGCGCATGGCACAGGTACGGTGGGTCAACAAGGTAAAGGTTTGGTGGCAGAAGCAGGTATTGCAGGGCATAAGCGTTTGCTGGAAGTCGGAACATTAGGTAAAGCTTTGGGTAGTTATGGGGCATATATTTTAGGCACAAAGCCTATGATTGAAGGCTTGCGGCAACGTATGCGCACGCTAATGTATTCCACAGCATTACCAGTGAGCTTGCTTGCGGGTGCGCAAGCGGCATTACACTTGATTCAAACCACGGAGGTGGTTGAACGTTTAGAAAGTCATGTGAACTATTTTTTGGCTCAAGCTCAAGGGTTAAATATGATGCCATCGACCACAGCCATTCAACCTTTATGGCTAGGTTCAGATGAAAGTGCGCTTGAAGCTTCGCGAGCTTTAAGGGCGCAAGGTTATTTTGTGCCAGCGATTCGACCACCCACCGTGCCTGAAGGGCAGTCGCGCTTGCGTATTACATTATCGGCGGCTCACCAAAAGAAAGATATTGATGGTTTAATCAAAGCATTAAGAACGCTTTAACCAGCTGACGGCATATCTTTGTGTGTCTGTGTTCATCTGCGTCCTTTGCGGTTAAAGTTTTTCTTCATTTCTTTGCCATCAAAGAAACGAAGCAAAGAAAATGCCCCCTAAATAGCTGTGTATTTCTTCGCTGCTTAGCAAAAGCGGGCGCAGAATGAGAATATTCTGCTTTCTCCCTTTTTTTGCTCACCACCTCAGCACAGCTATAGCAGGGGGTTTTATCATTCTTGTAAAGAAGTAAATCTCTTCGTGCGCTTCGTGGTTCATTTCTATTCCTCTGCGTAACTCTGCGTTCTCTGTGGTTAATATTTTTCTTCATTTCTTTGCCACCAAAGAAACGAAGCAAAGAAAGTGGCCCCTAAATAGCTGCGTGTATCCTCACCAAAGCTGGAAATCAGGCGCAAAACAAAGCAAGTGTTTTGCTTATCTCCCTTCTTCCACCTTTTGTTCGGCGCAGCTATAGCAGGGGAAAACTCGTCATTCCCGCGCAGGCGGGAATCCACTAATTATTATACCTTTGTGCGCTTCGTGGTTCATTTATATTCCTCTGCGTTCTCTGCGGTTCAAAAATAGAAGGCGGGTACTGCGGTTAATTTAACCGCGGCTAAACACCCAGTTATCAGAGGTGGATAAGCTAGGGTTATAGCTATACCCATCCACAGCAAAGCTTTTCAAATCTTCAGCTTGGGTGATTTGATGTTGAATGATAAACCTGCTCATCAAACCACGCGCTTTTTTAGCGTAAATACCAACAACTTTATATGTGCCACCTTTGTTTTCTTTGAAAGCGGGTGT
>JALUHL010000106.1 GCA_027053695.1 Ghiorsea sp. | reverse complement strand
CAAAAAGGGAGCTTGAGCCCGAAGACAATCAAACTCCCTTTTCACATGCTTCAATATGGAGCGGGTAACCGGGCTCGAACCGGTCACCTCGACCTTGGCAAGGTCGCGCTCTACCAAATGAGCTATACCCGCATTGAACGCGGCGAACTTTAGCGTTGGCGCATGCTTCGTCAAGCATTTATTTTGTGCTAAAAACAGTTGCTAAGCAGCATGATTTAATAGATGGATTAATCCTATCTAAGTAGCCTAAAATTAAAAATAAAATGGCATCAAAATACTGGAAAGCTTGCCATGCTTCTGATAACTTCCGCGCCCGACATGACACAAACTAATCATAAAACACGTTTTATCTTTGTAACTGGCGGGGTAGTCTCTTCTTTAGGCAAGGGAATTGCAGCAGCATCTTTGGCTGCTTTATTTGAAGCGCGTGGTCTTTCGGTGACCATGCAGAAGCTTGACCCCTATATCAACGTTGACCCGGGAACCATGAGCCCATACCAACATGGCGAGGTGTTTGTCACCGATGACGGGGCAGAAACTGACCTTGATTTGGGCTACTACGAACGCTTTACCCATGCGGATATGTCTAAAAAATCTAACTTGACCACTGGGCGGGTGTATGAATCTGTGATTCGTAAAGAGCGCCGTGGCGATTATTTGGGCGCAACGGTGCAAGTGATTCCGCATATCACCGATGAAATCAAAGCAGGTATTTTATCTTTGCGTGATACTGAAGCTGATATTGCCTTGGTGGAAATCGGCGGCACGGTGGGCGATATTGAATCTCAGCCTTTCTTGGAAGCCATTCGCCAGCTTAGGTTTGAATTGGGCAATGAAAACACAGCCTTTATTCACCTTACATTATTGCCATATATTGCAACGGCAGGTGAGCTAAAAACCAAACCAACCCAACACTCTGTGCAAAAATTGCGCGAAATTGGCATTCAGCCTGATGCTTTGCTTTGCCGCAGTGAGATTGCACTGCCGCAAGACGAGCGTGATAAAATCGCGTTGTTTTGTAATGTGGCTAAAGATGCCGTGATTGCGCTTCCCGATGTGGATACGATTTATGAAGTACCTTTGGTATTGCGTGATGGTGGCTTAGGCACTGTGCTGTTAGACCAATTTGGTATTGAAACAAACGCACCTGATTTGAGTGTGTGGCAGGATGTTTGTCATAAAATTCGTACACCAGAGCGCGTGATTCGCATTGCCATTGTGGGTAAATACGTAAAACTTGCAGATGCGTATAAATCCATCAATGAATCGCTGATTCATGGCGGTATGGCGCATAGTGTGCGTGTATTGATTGAATATATTGATTCAGAATCTTTAGAAGCTGGCGATTTGTCGGTATTGGCTGATGTGGATGGTATTTTGGTGCCGGGTGGTTTTGGCGATCGTGGCACGCTGGGTAAAATGTTAGCCATTCAATATGCAAGGGAAAACAAGATTCCATTCTTGGGCATTTGCCTAGGTATGCAGATGGCAGTGATTGAATTTGCGCGCCATGTGGCTGGGCTTGAAGGGGCAAACAGCAGTGAATTTGATGCCAACACACCGCATCCTGTGATTGCTTTGATGACAGAGTGGGAAGAAGATGGCAAAAAAGTGACCCGCGATGAATCATCGGATTTGGGTGGCACTATGCGTTTGGGTGGTTATCCGTGCAAAGTGATTAAAGATACTTTGGCTGGTCAAGCTTATGGGCAAACAGAGATTCGTGAGCGCCATCGCCATCGCTATGAGTTCAACAATACATACCGAGCGCAGCTTGAAGAAGCAGGTTTGGTGGTTTCAGGTACATTACCTGATAATTCCTTGGTGGAAATGGTGGAAATCAAAGACCATCCATGGTTTGTTGCTAGTCAATTTCATCCAGAATTTAAATCGCGCCCTTATGCGCCGCATCCCTTGTTTGCAGGGTTTGTGCAGGCTGCTAAGGCTCAGGCGGAATCATGAAGCAGCATCATATTCAAATCGCCGACTTTAAGGTTGGCAATGATTTACCCTTTGTTCTTTTTGCGGGGCCTTGCGTGATTGAAGGCGAAGATTTTAGCCTAGATGTCGCCAAACAAATTCGTGATATTTGCTTGGATGTGGGCGTTTCTTTGGTGTTTAAGTCCAGTTTTGATAAAGCCAATCGCACCAGTGTGGATGGCTTTCGTGGCCCGGGTTTAGACGAAGGCTTGCGAATTTTGCAACGAGTCAAAGATGAAGTGGGTGTACCGATTATTACGGATGTGCATACACCCGAGCAAGTTGAGCCTGTGGCAAAAGTGGCTGATATTTTGCAAACCCCTGCATTTTTATGCCGCCAGACTGATTTTATCACGGCAGTTGCCAAAGCTGGTAAACCTGTGAACATCAAAAAAGGGCAGTTTCTAGCGCCGTGGGATATGCCGCATGTGTTAGAAAAAGCGAAATCTACAGGTAATGCAGATATGATGCTCTGTGACCGTGGTACAAGTTTTGGTTACAATAACCTTGTCTCAGATTTTCGCTCATTGATTGTGATGGCGCAAACGGGTGCTCCTGTGGTGTTTGATGCGACGCATTCGGTGCAGCAGCCAGGTGGGCTTGGTGGTGCAACAGGTGGCAACCGCGAATATGTGCCTGATTTGGCGCGTGCTGCTGTAGCGGTGGGTGTAGCGGCGGTGTTTATGGAAGTGCATCCAGACCCAGATCATGCCAAATCAGATGGGCCTAATTCTGTGGCACTGGTTGATTTGAAAGGTTTATTGATGACATTGAAAAGTATTGATGATTTGGTGAAACAAAAGAATTAACCATAGAGGTCACAGAGAACACAGAGTGAAAATAAAGTCCCCTGTGTTCTCTGCGCTCTCTGCGGTAAAAAAAGAAATGAATAAATAATGAAGAAGTATCAGCAATGGGGCTGATTAGGAGAAAGAAGTGAGTAAAATTACAAGTGTACATGGTCGTGAAATCTTTGATTCACGCGGAAATCCAACAGTAGAGGTGGATGTACGATTAGAATCGGGCGCGTTTGGTCGCGCTGCGGTGCCAAGTGGCGCATCAACAGGTCAACGTGAAGCTGTAGAGCTGCGTGATGGTGAGCCGCGTTTGGCAGGTAAAGGTGTTCGCAAGGCTGTGGCTTATGTGAACGGTGAAATTGCAAAAACAGTCGTGGGTTTGGATGCCGAAAATCAACGGGGTTTAGACCATACATTGATTGAATTGGACGGCACACCCAACAAAGCACGTTTGGGTGCAAACGCAATTTTGGGTGTTTCTTTGGCAGTATCCAAAGCGCAAGCTGCTGAAGATGAAGTGCCATTGTTTGAACATGTTGGTGGTAAAAGCGCGGTGTTGATGCCTGTGCCTTGCATGAATGTGATTAATGGTGGCTCTCATGCTGATAATAGCATTGATTTCCAAGAATATATGATTGCACCAGCAGGCGCATCAAGCTTTAGTGAAGCCATGGATATGGGTGCAGAAGTGTTTCATGCTTTGCAATCAGTTTTGCGCAAAGGTGGCCACATCACTGCTGTAGGCGATGAAGGCGGCTTTGCACCCAACCTGAGCTCCAATGAAGAAGGTATTACTGTTGTTTTAGAAGCGATTGAAAAAACAGGACTTAAAGCGGGTAAAGATATTGTGCTTGCAGCAGATATGGCAGCATCTGAATTTCATAAACATAATGCGTATGTTTTGGCGGGTGAAGGTGGCCGTCGCTTGGATTCTGAAGCTATGGTTGATTTTATTGCAGATTTATGTCGTCAATACCCAATCGTATCTGTTGAAGATGGCTTGGATGAAAATGATTGGGATGGCTGGAAAGTGTTGACCGAACGTTTGGGCGATAAAGTACAGTTGGTGGGCGATGATTTATTTGTGACCAACCCTAAAATTTTGCAAGAAGGTATTGATAAAGGTATTGCCAACGCATTGCTGGTAAAAGTGAACCAAATTGGCACGCTTTCTGAGACTATTGAAGCGGTGAATATGGCTCATGATGCGGGTTATCGCTCTATGATGTCGCATCGCTCGGGTGAGACAGAAGATACCACGATTGCTGATTTGGCAGTGGCACTATCTTGTGGACAAATCAAGACGGGTTCGGCTTCTCGTTCAGACCGTATGGCAAAATACAATCAGTTGCTTCGCATTGAAGAAACCTTGGGAAGCAAAGCGAAATATGCAGGTCATGCTGCATTTTCAAGAGGCTAACATCTGAAAGCGTTTTCTTTAAAAAAGCTGCGAAAGTGGCTTCTTTATAGCGTTGGTGTAGCTATCATGATACTCATGTTTTGGGATTTAGTCTTTTCCAAACATGGGTATTTTGTTTTGCAGCAGGAAATGCAAGCTAGGCAGCAGTTGCAAGAAGATATCAAGCGTTTAAAGGCTGAGAAACAAAGCTTGCAACAAGAAGTGATTCGTATGCGAGAAGACCCTAAAGCTTTGGAAGAGGTGATTCATCGAGAATTGGGCTATGTTTACCCCGATGAAACCATGATTATTATGCCAGCATCATCTAAAAAAGCGGGCAAACAACATGAAAACAAAGATAAACAAAGGAATATAAAGAAATGAGTAAGGTTGTTACAAGGTTTGCACCATCACCAACAGGGCTAATGCATTTAGGAAATGTGCGTACTGCCATGCTCAACTGGATGTTCGCTCGCAAGATGGGTGGTAAGTTTTTATTACGCTTTGAAGATACCGACCAAAGCCGCTCAGAGCAGCAATATATCGATGCATTAAAGCAAGATATGTTGTGGCTGGGTTTGCAGTGGGATGATGAGCCTTTGTTTCAATCTGCGCATGCAGAGAAGCATCAACAAGCACTTGATACATTGGCTGAAGATAATCTTGCATACCCTTGTTTTTGCTCAGAAAGTCAGCTTAACCTTGATAGGAAGTTAGCCACATCTCGTGGATTGCCGCCGCGCTACAATGGACGTTGCCGCGCTTTGTCTGATGCGCAAAGACAAGAGAAATTGGATGCAGGTGAAACCCATACTTGGCGCTTGGCTGTGCATGCTGAGAATGGTGAAGTGACTGTGCCTGATATGCTGCGTAATAATGTGGTGTTTCTGCGCAAAGATTTGGATGACCCTGTGGTGGTTCGCTCAGATGGTACATTTACCTTTTTACTGCCCAATGCTATTGATGATGCTGTGGACGGTATCAGCCATGTTTTGCGCGGGGATGACCATTTGACCAATTCGGCATATCAAGTATGGATGCTGGAATCTTTAGGTTACACTGCACCCGTTTGTTTGCATCATGGGCTTTTATTGGGCGAAGATGGCGCGAAATTATCCAAGCGTACAGGAAGCCACAGTGTGGCTGATTTAAGGGATGAAGGGTTGTTTCCTGAAGCTTTGCAGCAAGCCATGGTGCGTTTGGGGCATCCGAATATCCCTGAAGATGCGTTAAGCATTGAGGCTTTATTACAACATGTGGATATTGAGCATTTGTCAACTTCATCTGTGCGCTGGAGCAATGAAGCGATGTGGCGCTGGCATACCAAATTACTGCATGAAAAGCCTGCATCCGAACTTGCACCTTTATTAAGCGCCGCCTTGCAAAAAGAAGGTATCAGCTTGAATGATGAGCAGACTTTGCGCTTGGCAGAAATCATGGCTGGCAACTTAAGCCGCATAGAAGATGTGTTTCAGTTCAGGCATTTATGGGATGCAACACAGCCTTATTCGGATGAACATAAAAGCGTGCTTCAAGAGGCAGGGAGAGATTTCTTCAGCCAAGCTTTAAACCTTGCGCAAGCCATGGACTGCACCGATTGGAAAGCGTGGACAACTGCGCTCAAAGAAGCCACGGGTTATAAAGGCAAAGCATTGTTTATGCCCTTGCGTATTGCGCTTACCGACCAAGCCCATGGCCCTGAAATGAGTAAGGTGGTGAAGTTTTTAGGTCAAGATGGTATCTGTGTGCGTTTGCAAAAGGTCTTGGATACGCTTTGATGGCAAGTTTACAGCTTTATAATTCACTCACACGCAGCAAAGAAGCGTTTACTTCTCTGCATGAAGGCAAGGTGGGCATGTATGTGTGCGGTGTGACCGTATATGACCAATGCCATGTGGGGCATGCGCGCGTGATGGTTGTGTTTGATATGATTTATCGTTGGCTACAAGCCTCAGGTTATGCTGTTAGCTATGTGCGCAACTTTACGGATGTGGATGATAAAATTATTCAGCGTGCGCAGTTGGCGGGCATTGAGATTGATGAACTGACCCAGTCTATGATTGATGCGTTTCATCGAGATATGGATGCTTTGGGCTGCTTAAGACCAACGCTAGAGCCTAGAGCGACCACACATATGCCTGAAATGATTGAAATGATTCAAGCTTTGATCGACAAAGGTTTTGCTTATGTTTGTGAGTCTGGTGATGTGCTTTATGCAGTGCGTGAATTCAAAGATTATGGGCAGTTATCAGGTAAAAACATCGATGATTTAGAATCAGGAAGCAGGGTAGATGTTGACCACCACAAGCGTGACCCATTGGATTTTGTGCTTTGGAAACAAGCCAAACCTGATGAACCATCTTGGGATTCACCATGGGGCAAGGGTAGGCCTGGTTGGCATATTGAATGCTCGGCCATGAGCTGCAAACATTTGGGTGCAAGCTTCGATATTCATGGCGGTGGTATGGATTTGAAATTCCCGCATCATGAGAATGAAATTGCCCAAGCTAGAGCTGCCAATGGTGGTGAGTTTGCTAAATATTGGCTGCATAATGGCTTTGTGAATATTAATGCAGAGAAAATGTCCAAATCGTTGGGTAATTTCTTTACCATCAGCGAAGTGTTAGGACAATATCATCCCGAAGTCTTGCGCACTTTTATTCTAGGCACCCATTATCGTTCACCGCTGGATTATTCCGACCAAGCTTTGGATGTAGCAAAAGCAGGTTTGGATAGATTGTATGAAACCAAGCGCCGCATCCAGCAACTTCAACCTGCTAAGGAAGAAGGGTTACCTGCTGAATTTGTGCAGGCCATGGATGATGATTTTAATACACCTGAAGCCTTGGCGCATCTGTATGAAGTATGCCGAAGTTTGAATAAGGCCTTAGATAAGAATGAAGATAGTAGTGCTTTGTCTGCCTCATTTGTTGCAATGACCCATTTCTTAGGCATTGCCCAAGATGATGCGGATATTTGGTTTCAAGCTGGTGATGTGGATGCGCAAGCCATTGATGCTTTGATTGAAGCGCGCAAACAAGCCAAATTGGATAAAGATTTTGCAAAAGCCGATACGATTCGTGATGAATTGCTAGGGCAAGGCATTGTACTTGAAGATAGTCCGCAAGGTACCCGATGGAAAAAAGTATCCTAAATTCAAAACTTTCCTTGGTTAAGGAAATCTAAGCTATGCTTAGAATAAGTACCTTGAGTAAGTATGTGCTTAAAAGCTGGGCATTACCCTTTTTTGGTATTTTAACGCTTGTAACGGCCATCTTTATGTTGCAAAAAGTGTTGTTTTGGTTGCCTGATTTGATTGAAAATGATGTGCCTTTGGATTTGTCGCTGCAATTGTTTGCCAGCTTATTGCCCAGTATTTTGTTGATGGTTGTGCCCGTATCCTACTTTTTTGCTTTATACCGTGCTGTTAAAGCGTTTCAGGGTAGTTCTGAACTTGATGCCATGTATGCAGGCGGTTTGTCGCTATTTCAAGTCTTTCTACCGATATTGTTAGCAGGTGTAGCCTTGAGTATAGGTTTGTTGGCGTTAACCATGCATATTGTGCCCGCGAGCAAGTTGCAAATTCATAATACTGTCGAACAATTATCATCATTGCGGTCTGTGCCAAGCTTTGTACCACAACGATTTTCAGATATAGAGGGTATTACCTTTTATTTTGAGGGTAAAAATGAGGATGGCGCATATACCAAAGTGCTGATTGCGGATGCAAGAGAAGATAAAAACAAACCCATCATTTATTTTGCGCAAAAGGCAACCATCAATCAATCCGATATAGGATTATTGGTGCAGCTTTTTGATGGCAATCAGCTGGGTGGTCAAAAAGATAATTTGAACTTAACCAACTTTAAAGAGTATCAAATCCAAGTGCCCATTGTGCTTGAAACAGAATATAGAAAACTCAATGCGGAATCGAACTTTTTGTATATGAGCTTGGCTAAGCTTTATGACGTGATGCAAGAAAATCATGCTACCGCAGCAATTGCCGAATGGCAGCGTAGGTTAATACCGCCGATTTCACTGCTTATTTTATTCTTTTTAGCCATTCCATTGAGTTTGCAAGGTAAACGAACCCAGAAAGGTGGCTCTTTTATCCTCGCCCTGGTCTTGCTTGCAGTGATGACGCAATCTCAACTGATTATAGCGAAAAAAATTGCTCTTGGTGCTTTCCCATGGTGGTTCACATGGGTATTGGAAGGGTTTTATGCCATGGTTGCATACTTTTTATTTATGCAGGTCAACCAATACGGAAGCCTATCTTTGAAGCGACTCAAGAAAAAATACTTCTAGGGTCTGTTCACTCTAACTTTTTATCATGCTTAAAAAAATCCATGCTGTTATAGTTCCGCTTCTTTTATAGTGAGGTAAGCATGAGCTTTGAAGATGAAGTCAAAAAACGGCGTACATTTGGTATTATTTCGCATCCTGATGCGGGTAAAACCACGCTGACTGAGAAGCTATTATTATTTGGTGGTGCGATTCAGATGGCAGGGGCGGTAAAATCTCGTAAAACTGACCGTCATGCGACTTCAGATTGGATGAAAATTGAGCAAGATCGTGGTATTTCTGTGGCTTCATCGGTGATGAAGTTTAACTATGCGGTGGACGGCACGGACTACGAAATTAATCTGCTCGACACTCCAGGTCACCAAGATTTCTCTGAAGATACCTATCGTGTACTCACGGCTGTGGATTCGGCTATGATGGTGATTGACTCGGGTAAAGGTGTGGAAGGGCAGACACTCAAATTGATGGAAGTGTGTCGAATGCGTAATACGCCTATCATCACCTTTATCAATAAGCTGGATAGGGAAGGCTTGGAGCCTCTGGATTTGTTGGCAGATATTGAAGAAAAATTACAGGTGGAATGTGCGCCACTTTCATGGCCTATTGGTATGGGCAAAGCATTTAAAGGCGTGTATAATTTGTATAAAAAGCAGTTACACTTGTTTGTTGCAGGCTCTGAAGATATTGCGGATGCCATTGCTATTGATGATTTGAACGATCCCAAGTTGGATGAGCTACTGGGCTCACAAGCCGATGAATTGCGCGAAGAAATTGAGCTGCTGGAAGGCGCTGCCAACCCCTTTGATTTAGAAGAGTTCCTTAAAGGTTCACAAACACCTGTGTTTTTTGGCTCTGCCATCAATAATTTTGGTGTACGCGAGCTTTTGGATGCCTTCGTTGAATTTTCACCGCACCCTCAGCCTAGGGAGGCTGTTGAACGCGTGGTTGAGCCTACTGAAAAAGATTTCTCTGCATTTTGCTTTAAAATTCAAGCCAATATGGATCCGCAACATAGAGATAGAATTGCATTTTTCCGTATGTGTTCAGGCAAATTCACCAAGGGTATGACGGTTCGCCATCATCGGTTGGGTAAAGATATTAAAGTGCCCAATGCAACGATATTTATGGCACAAGATAGGGCGCATGTGGAAGAAGCGTATGCAGGTGATATTATTGGGATTCATAATCACGGCACGATTCGTATTGGTGATACCTTTACCACCAAAGAAGCTTTGAAATTTACAGGTGTGCCCAACTTTGCGCCAGAAATGTTTCGCCGTATTCGTTTGAATGACCCGCTTAAACGCAAGCAATTGCATAAAGGTTTGATTCAACTTTCTGAAGAAGGTGCTGTGCAAGTCTTCCGTACTTTCTTGGGTGGGGATTATATCCTAGGTGCAGTGGGTGTATTGCAGTTTGAAGTTACGGTAGCGCGGTTGAATGCTGAATATAAAGTGGATGCGGACTATGTAGGTACAGACTTTCAGGTGGCGCGTTGGGTGACTTGTGATGATGATAAGAAGCTTGCCGCCTTCAAAAAGCTATTTGATGCCAATTTGGCAGAAGATGGTGATGGTTTCCTTACTTATCTTGCGCCATCAGCATGGAAGTTAAGCTACACCGAAGAGCAGCATCCAGAGATTGTGTTCCATAAAACAAGAGAACAAATCTAAAAAGTCATGCCATTGTCATTTATGTTTAGGTACTGGATTCCCGTTTTCACGGGAATGACGTGATAGATAAATCTGATTCACCATATGCTATATGTTTTGGGGTTGTATGGAAGGAGATGAGAATTGATTGAACCAGTTTCTGAAAAGAGCTTGGATGAAGTGCTGCCCTTGGTGCGCGCCTACATGGAATTTTATCATGTCGCCGATATTGATGATGCAAGAAACAAAACCTTTTTCAGTCAGTTTGGAGAGGGCAGCGATAAAGGTTGTTTGTTTCTCTATCGAAAAGAGGGTAAGGCGGTTGCTTTTGCTACGGTTTATTTTTCTTATACCACAAGCATCACAGCCAAAGTTGCTGTATTGAATGATATATACACCTTGCCTGAGCATCGTGGGCAAGGCATAGCCAAAAGCTTGATCAAACATGCAGCAGACTATGCCAAAGCCCAAGGTGCAGCGCGTTTGCAGTGGGTGACAGCACCCGATAACCAACAAGCGCAGGCAGTTTATGATGCTTTGGATGCGGCTAAAAGTGAGTGGTATTTTTATACATATCCCGTAAGCTAGCTTTTGTGTCTATGGATGCACTGCGATTCCAAATTAGCTTCAGTCAAGGCGCGAGGAGAGAAGTTTGATACTTTCAAATGAACGACAAGCAACGCAGAATGTACTGATTTGGGATGCAGCCCCGTGGGGAAAATTATGAAAAAGATAGATTTCTATTTCGACTTTATCAGCCCCTATACTTATTTGGCGGTGACACAGATGGATAAGTTTCAAGCTGAGCATTATGTTCAAATCAACTGGATACCTGTGAATTTGCCTAAACTCATCAAACTTTCAGGCAACACACCGCCTGCAACCATCAAAAATAAAGCTTTGTATTCCTTGCGGGATTTAAAACGGTGGGCAGCATATTTGGATGTACCCTTCAAAATGATTCGCCCAGGCACGTTTGATAGCCGACCTGCCATGTATATTGCCATGGGTTTAGAGGGTGAGGATAGGGCGCGGTATTGCAAAGCGGTGTTTGAAGCGATTTGGTCAGGTGACGTAAACACCAAAGAAACAAGTTGGCTGGATGATGCCTTCAAACAAAAAGGACTACCTAAGGCTTGGCAAAGCTTGGCGCATAAGCAAGGCAAACAGCAAC
>JALUHL010000105.1 GCA_027053695.1 Ghiorsea sp. | reverse complement strand
TTCACATATTTGCATCAAGTGGGCAATGATAATGCGCAGCAAGAGTATTATTTGCCAGATATTTTACCCTTGGCTTTGGCCGATGACAAACGTGTGCAAGCCACCATCATGGAGCACAGCGATGAAATGCTTGGCATCAACGACCGCAGCCAACTCGCGCAAGCTGAAACAATCATGCAACAGCGCATCCTTCAAGAATGGCAAAGCAAAGGCGTCACCATAGAACAAGCAGACACTGTACGCATCGAAGCTTCGGTAAACATTGGCATGGATTGCACCATCAAAGCAGGTACACAACTGCTTGGCTCAACGCATTTGGGTGATGGCTGCACGGTTGGCCCTTACGCTGTATTGCAAAACAGTTGGCTTGCCGATGACATTACAATCGCCCCATTCTCTCATTTGGAAGAAACAAGTATTGGCGATGAAGCAGTGGTTGGTCCATTTGCAAGGCTTAGGCCTGGTGCTCGCTTGGACGATAAAGTTAAAATTGGCAATTTCGTTGAAGTGAAAAAAGCGGTGATTGGTCAAGGCAGCAAAGTGAATCATTTAAGTTATATTGGTGACACCATCATGGGTGAAGACTGCAATATCGGTGCGGGTACCATTACTTGCAACTATGATGGCGCAAACAAACATCAAACCATGATTGGCGATGGTGTATTTGTTGGCTCAGACACCAAGCTCGTTGCCCCTGTACAAGTTGGCTCTGGTGCAACCATTGGTGCAGGCAGCATCATCACTAAACAAGTGCAACAAGATGGCTTAACCCTTTCTGCACGACCTGAACAACGTCATGTTAAACATTGGGTTCGCCCGAAAAAAGGCTCTTAATATATGTGCGGAATCATTGGTGCTATTGCACGTAATCCAGTTCAAAATACATTGTTACACGCTTTAAAAACCATGGAATACCGTGGTTACGACAGCGCTGGCATTTGCACGGTCTCACAACAACAACTGCATACACAAAAAGCCAAAGGCAAATTAATAAACCTTGAAACATTGCTGGAAAAAGAGCCGCTAGAGGGAAATCTAGGTATAGGACATACCCGCTGGGCAACCCATGGTGTGCCCGAAGTCCGCAATGCTCACCCCCATCAAACAGAGAGTATTGCAGTGGTTCACAATGGTATTATTGAAAACCATCAACGCTTGCGAGAAATGCTTCAAGCATCAGGGGCGACTTTTGCTTCAGACACAGATAGCGAAACCATCCCTTGGCTTTGGCAGCAAGTATTGGAGGGAGAAACGAATCAAGAAAAAGCTTTTTTGGACACTTTAAACCAACTTGAAGGTGCATTTGCCATTGCAGGCATAAGAAACAACGAACAAAAGCTTTGGTTTGCAAGGCGTGGTAGCCCCCTTCTTTTAGCTCGAAGCCCAGATGGTGTATTTGTGGCATCCGATGCCTTGGCTGTTGGCGCTGTGGCTACAGAGGTATATTATCTCAAAGAAGGGCAATGGGGTTGGTCAGACCTTGAGCATGTACACATTTTTGATGCTCAAGGTAAAAAAGCTGAAGTGATGTGGGAGGCCATGCCTGAAATGGTTGCTGCCACTGAAAAGGACCCATATAAGCATTATATGCTGAAAGAAATTCATGAGCAGCCGCGCGTATTTCTTGATATTTTACATGCTTATACCGATGGCTCACCTCATATTCATTTTCCCCAAGCTACATTTATCGAGACCGCACCCTTGCCTAGCCGTATCATCATGGTGGCATGCGGCACTTCTTATCATACTGCACTTACTGCACGATATTGGTTGGAGCGGTATTTAAAAATACCTGTTGAAGTGGATGTAGCATCTGAGTTTCGTTATCGTGACCCTGTCATCGCTGAAAACACATGGATGATCACCCTATCCCAATCCGGTGAAACCGCAGATACACTAGAAGCCTTGCGCTTATTCAAGCGGCAAACACCAAACAACAAAAGCTTAGTATTTTGCAATGTGGCCCATTCTTCTATGGTGCGCGAATCCGATGGGTTGATTGAATTGTATGCAGGCCCAGAAATCGGTGTTGCATCCACCAAAGCCTATACCGCGCAATTACTGACACTTGCTTTGTTCTCTTTAAAGTTAGCGCACCAATACAACGCTATGGATGATGAAAGTGTCATGCAACATATCCAAGCCTTGTTTGCTGCTGCAGATGGCGCAAAAGCATTACTCGAAAAGCCTAAAACCTTTGATGCCCTTACCCCCTTATTTAGCCAAGCCCATGGCTCATTATTTCTAGGCCGAGGCCCTTGCTATCCTCTAGCTTTAGAGGGTGCATTAAAGCTTAAAGAAATATCCTATTTACATGCAGAAGGTTATCCTGCTGGTGAAATGAAGCATGGCCCTATTGCTTTGATTGATGAAAATTTGCCTGTGATTGTCATTGCTCTGCGTCAATATCATTTGGACAAAGTCATTTCCAATTTGCATGAGGTTCAGGCGCGTGGCGCTAAGATTATTTTGGTGACCGATATGCAAAAAAATGAAATTCCAGAGAATATCAATGCCACCATTCATATTCCTGAAGGCGATTTTTTTAGCGCACCACTTTTAGCTGCAATCCCTTTGCAATACTTGGCTTACAACGTTGCGTGTGACAAGGGTACAGACGTGGATCAACCACGAAACCTAGCCAAATCGGTGACGGTGGAATAAGATAAGTCCATGAAGATACTTGTTCCCCTACTTTTATTGGTCAGCGCCACTATCGCTGGTCTGATATATATGGGCGGTAGCAACGAACAAATCAAGCCCAATGCAGATATGTTGCAACTGGGTAACTTTGCCTTCCAAGAACAACGCTTTGATGATGCTTTGCAGTGGTACACACAAGCTGCTGTACAAGGTCTGCCTGAAGGGCAATACCGTTTGGCTAATATGCACATCAAAGGGCAAGGTGTAGAAAAAAGTGATGTTGTTGGTTTGCGCTGGATGCGAGCCGCCGCGCAGCAGGGTTTAAGAAAAGCTGAATATGCTTATGCCACCATGCTGGAGTTTGGTCGTGGCATGGATGCAGCCAAACCCAAACAAGCGCTACTATGGTATCAAAAGGCTGCTCAACATGGACACCCTGATGCCATGCTAAAACTGGCTAAAGTTTATTTTGAAGACGAAAGTAATAAGCAAAACATTTATGATGCTTTGCAATGGGCACTTCAGGCAGAAGCTGTTCCTGCATCACAACATGAGGCCTCTATACTTCGCCAAACTATCACCGATGCGGTACTTAAAAGAGCAAACAACAAGGATAGCAGGGCACAATATGAAGTAGCCTTAATGTATCAAAACGGGCAAGGTGAAATACAAGACAAACCAAAAGCGCTATATTGGCTTCGTAAAGCTGCAAACAAGGGGTACACTCAAGCCCAATATGCTTTAGGCAAAACATTATCAGAAAAGCCTACCTCTATGGACGAAAGCTTGCACTGGTTAGCCCTTGCAGCACAAAAAGGGCATGCGAAAGCAGGTTATGCTTTAGCTGCACTGATGGCGCAGCAATCTTCACTCAAGCATGCGAAAGAAGCATGGCGCTGGTTGTATCATGGTATGCGCAATGCCGATGCCAAAAGCTTATATAATCTCGCGGTGATTCTTAGAACAGGTAAGCTTGGCTTAGCTCAAACTGAAAAGCATACGCTTGAGTGGCTAACCACTGCCGCCAATCAAAACATCACGCCTGCACAAAATGATGCTAGTGTTGCCTATATTTTGCAAAATAAAGAACCCAAAACAAGCCTAAAATGGTTGAATCTAGCCGCCAACACTAATG
>JALUHL010000104.1 GCA_027053695.1 Ghiorsea sp. | reverse complement strand
GAACCAGCATAGGTTACTTTTTTAGCAAACCAAAGTCCTTCTACGGGCAAATGCAATGTATCTTCAGGCAAAGTAATGTTGTCCAAAATGTTTTGAATAGAAGCCGTATCGCCTATTTTCCATGTATGGTGGGCTTTATCTTGAAAAAAAACAGCCTCAACATTTGGGATGCTTTTACTGAAATTGCGAATAATAAAATCAACTTCAGCAGAGCTGCCTGCAAGCATAGGTATTTTAAGCTCTTCCCCCAAACGTTTGACTTGAATACCAGCCTGGAACTCTTGATTCTTAAGCCATGCATCCCGCTCCATATCCAATACAATCGTAGCCAAGAGAGCTACCGCTGCTGCAACGGTTAGACCAACAAAAAGTGTCCAACGTAAGCGAATAGGAAAGCGAGGAACAGCATGACTGTTTACCATGGCTTCTTCAGCAATGATAACACGGTATTGTGTTGAGGTCTCATCCTGCATATCAAGCACAAAAGCCTAAATTAAAGCACATTAAAATCATGGTGATACTCTAGAGCATCACCTTTTTACCGCCAACTTTTCTTAACATACTACTTCTTGGTGGTGGGTAATGTTTGCAGCGCTTGTTCTATGAGGACTCGCTTATCCGAAGGAAGCATGGCTTTCTCATTGCTTTGCGTACGTTTAAGCATCAGAGCTTGATGAAGCTTATGTAAGTTTTGGTGGTATTGTTTACAAGCGCCACACATTAGAAAATGAAACCCCATGGAAAAGCGCTCAGTAAGGCTTAATTTACGCTCCAGCTCATCTGAAGCCAGTTGACTTATTCTTTCACATGAATGTTTCATGAGCCTTGACCTCCAAACCAGTTTTTATCCAAACAATGACGCAACCCTAAACGCGCTCTGTGCAGCAAAACGTGTAAATTGGTCGGCGTGACTTCGCAAACCTTACAAATTTCATCGGAGTCCAAACCCTGAAACTCACGCATTTCAAAAACCAAACGCTGCTTTTCTGACAAATGCTCTGTACACGTCTTAAGAATCACCATGAATTGCTCATTCTGACATAAAGCAGCTGGGTCATCATGCCATTGCAATGGTTTATCTTTCCACTTGCCATTGTCCACATCAAACCATGCTGTTGGGTCACCATCAGCAAGTTCAGCATGCTGTCGCTGGCGGATTTCTTTTCGTAAATAATCAATCCATTTATGTTTAAGTATACCGATAAGCCATGTGCGCACAGAAGAATTACCTGCAAAAGAATCTTTGCTTTTCCAAGCGGACAATAAGGTATCTTGCACCAAATCAGCTGCCAACTCACTATCTTGCGTCCGCTGCATCGCAAAGCGATACAGCACATCACCATGCTCAGACAACCATTGTTCGGGATTCATTTCAGACATAAAAAAAGCCTATCCAAAACAACTCGTCTTGAATAGGCTTTTATTTAAGGTATGGAAAGTTTAGCGCTTAAAATTCAAAACCAAACTTAATATTGGTTAGTTTTTTGTCGCCAACTTTGGCTAACTCTGCATTAAGAACTATGAAGGCAAACTCAACTTTTGCACCCAGTGCCGTTGTTGTGTTGGATTCATCTAACTCTGTTAATCCAGAAAATGAACCTGAACCTGTTGATGTAGATTTGGTTGTGCCGACTTCAATATAAGGTTTAACAATGGGTAGATTCGCACCAATCATGGCCGCAAAACCACTATTTTTTACTTCTATGCTATCTGCATCACCTACGGAAAGTGTACTTGTATGATAACGAACATTGGCTTCCAACATAGGTACGGGGATATAATTACCAAAAGCCATGCGCACTTCATAACCTGTTAAATCCAAACCACTGGCTGACATTTTCATATAACCAACATCCAAGCCGAAAGGAATGCCAACAGACAAACGAACACGTGGTAGTGGAAGCTTGGACTCGGTAATGCCCATAAGTGACCAGTGCGTTGCATTCGGGTCTATCTCTAGCCCTGCAACCTCAAGGCCTACCTGCACACCAACGGGGATAATACCCGCAGAATGTGGCTCAGCAGAATTGCTAGGGTTCATCCAAGCTGCTGCTGCTAAATCTTGCGTAAGTCCAGTGTAGGCGGATTGTTTCACTGCGGCAACTTGATTTGCAATGTCTGCGGGTGTTACTGTTGCAGATTGAGCCTGCCCTGCCACCAACAATGATGAAACAACCATAAATGAACGAACAATTTTCATATAAAACTCCTTAAAACTATAAATAATATCACCAAGCGTAGTTGGCTTTTTTCAACTTGTCACCTAGGATTTAACAAGGCTTATTCAACTGTGCGTAAAAGCAAACCTAAAAACATGACCATTATCACAATTTAGCGAACGTAAAAGAAATCTCAGCATAAGTGGCATTGCTTTTGCTTGTACTCTGATATGCAATCATCCCACCATACACTGCGCCAAACATCTTTAGAAATTTTAAGCATTGTTGATAATGTCCCAACGCTTCCTGACCAGTTTATAAAAATTCAAGACATGCTTGAAGATGCCGATTCCACACTGGATGATTTAACAGCAATTATTGAAACTGACCAAGCGACGGCTGCTATTCTTCTCAAGGTTGCAAATTCATCTTATTACAACCCCTTAGGTGCACCCGTGAGCAACTTAGCCTATGCCATTTCAAGACTGGGCAGGCAAGAAACAGGTGACATTGCCTTATCTATGTCTTTACTTTATGGCTTTGCTATCCCTGCGGGCATTGCCATCATCCGAAGCTTTTGGACACATGCCTTTGCTGTCGCGCAAATCAGTAGGCATCTTTCTACCCACATTAACCAAGCTAAAAATTCGCCTGATGTTATATTTATCGCCGGTCTATTGCATGATATTGGTCGCATTATTCTTAGCATGCGCATTGATATGTCATACTTTGAAAAAGAGTTCCCTTTTTTCGATGAAAAAGCATTGATGTTAGCAGAGCAAGAAGCCTATGGCATAGACCATGCTGAAGCCGGACAAGTCGTGTTAAAGCTTTGGGATATACCCTCTGATATTCAAGATATTGTCGCCAATCACCATATGAATAAGCCTTCATCCGTAGATATTCAAATATGCCAGTTCGCCGATAGTTTTGCAGCCGAACACCTTTCCAACATTTTAGATATTGAAGATGTTCAAGTGAAGCTTAAAGAAGGTTTGCTTGAACAGGCACTCACGGCATTTATAGAGCAAATATAAACCCAAAGCTTGCAATCTAAGGCGAACAAACCTGAAATAGGCTCATGTTATGGTTTTCCACATGGGATTGGACACTTTTCTTGTCTGCGCTCGTATCATCCACATTGTTCCCTGGCGGCTCTGAAGCTTTATTGCTTTACCGCTTACAAGAGGCAACAAGCAATCCTTATTTGCTTATCTTTATAGCTACATTGGGCAATGTTTTAGGAAGCATCATCACCTATGCTATGGGTAGATATGGTTTTCAATTCAGCCACCGTTGGTTTCAAGTTTCTGACACTAAAATTAAGCGTGCCGAACAGCGTTTTCAGCGTTGGGGAGCTCCCGCCCTGCTCTTGGCTTGGTTGCCCATGATTGGCGACCCACTTTGCCTTGTGGCAGGAAGCCTGCGTTATTCATTGTTTGGCTTTATTACTCTTGTGAGCATAGGTAAGCTTGCTCGTTATACGCTTGTTGCTTCACCTTTTTTGTAAGAAGCTGCGTATTAATAACAAGATAACCGCAACTGAAATACAACTATCGGCAATATTAAACGCTGGCCAATGGTAGGCTTGACCATTCCAAACCACATACCAATCGATAAAATC
>JALUHL010000103.1 GCA_027053695.1 Ghiorsea sp. | reverse complement strand
CCAGATATAAATCCAAAATATCTTCGGGTGCAGGCTTTAAAATCACCTGAAACTGATAATAATGTTGTAAGCGGTTGGGGTTTTCACCATAACGACCATCGGTCGGGCGGCGACATGGCTGCACGTAAGCTGTGCGCCAATCTTTATCATCCAGCACACGCAAAAATGTAGATGGGTGAAATGTGCCTGCACCCATAGCGCTATCATAAGGCTGCTGCACCACGCAGCCCTGCTTTGCCCAAAAGTGCTGTAATGTCAGCAATAAATCTTGAAATGTCACGGTTAAACGCTCCGATACTTGCTCATCTTTTGTTGCAAACTATAACCAACCGCAACCTTTCGTCATTACAAAGTTATATGCATAGGCTTTGATTGACCTTCTTCTAACAAAAGGCCAAAGTATTGGCATATGTGTGGAAGGAATAATGGAAAGGAATCTGCCGCCTTTAGTTTTAAGGGTAGCGTCCCCTTTTCCTCCCCTTTTCCCTTAGGGAGTGAAATATGGAAGCCAAAAATAAAGCCTTATTTATCATTGATATGCAAAATGATTTTGTGTCGCCAACATCTCCTTTTTGTATAGCGGGCGCTCAAAAAACAGTTCCAAATATTTTGGCAGTTTTAAACCAGTTTAGAATCAGAAATGACCTTGTGTTTCATATCGTAAGAGAACACAGAGAAGATGGCAGTGATATTGAAAACTTTAGGTATGTGGATTTTGTTCAAGGTAGAAAATATGCTGTGCCCGGCACGAAAGGCTGCGAGATTGTAGAGGAGCTTAAGCCTAAAGATTATGAATATACGATCATCAAGAAACGGTTCAGCGGCTTTATGAATACTGAATTAGATTCCATATTAAGGCGGTTACAAATATCAAACATTGTGATGACGGGGACTCAATACCCTAATTGTGTAAGGGCAACAGCTTTTGATGCTGTAGCTTTGGGGTATCACGTCACCATTATCACGGATGCCACATCTGCCCAAACAGATAAAATTGCCAATGCAAACATCATCGACCTAGAAAACATTAGTGTTCATTGTATTCGTTCAAGCGAGTTACAATATGGGTAACAAAAAAGAGAGGCAGAAATGTTATTAGGTCACAAAATCGAATCGTATCAAAAAAGGGGACGCTACCCTTTTCTGAGCAGAGCTTCCTCAAACTTTACGCAATAATCGGTAAAATAAGCTCCAAAGGTCTTGCAATCGCTGCTTTGAGGTCGTTAGCTACAATCGGGCGCTCAATGACTTTTGGATATTTCACCATCAGCGCAATCAACTCATCACGGCTTAAATCCTTGCCTTGAATATGCTCTTTGTATTCAGCTTCGCCTGTGCGCATCAAGTCTTGCGGCTCCATGCCAAGTTTGTCCAACACGGCCGTTAATTCTTCAGCAGTAGGTGGGGTTTCAAGGTAGTTAATGACCTCATGCTCCACACCTTTTTCTTCTAAAAGATGAAGCGCAGCGCGTGATTTGCTGCATCTTGGGTTATGATAAATTTGAATCGCCATTAGTGACCACAGCCTCCTTCACCATGCACATGCCCGTGCTCCAATTCTTCAGATGTAGCATCACGAACGCTCATGATTTCAACATCAAAGTTTAAAGTCTCGCCTGCAAGCGGGTGGTTGGCATCAATCGTCACCGCTTTATCATCTACAGCCACCACGGTGACCAACTCAATGCCATGCTCTGCTTCTGCTTCAAAGCGCATACCCACTTCAATCTCACCATCAAATTGGAATACTTCACGCGGTACAGTTTGCGTTAATTCAGGGTTACGCTCGCCATAACCTTCAGCGGGGCTAATGGATGCTTTAATGGTGTCGCCAACTTTTTTGCCTTCCAATTCTTTTTCCAAGCCTGGCACCAAATTCTCATTGCCATGAATATAGGGTAATGGTGCCGCATCGCGCGATGAATCCACGGTTTCACCCTTATCATTGGTTAATGTATAATGAATTTCTACTGCCCTATCCTTCCCAACAATCTTTGCGGTTACTGTATCTGACACATTCGTCTCCTGTTTGTCCTATTCTATCTATTCTATTGGGGCGCATTTTGACTGTGTTTCAACAGCAAATATTGCTCATATTCTTTCATATCCATCTTGCCTAAAATATACAGCTCATGATCAGCCAATATATCTGCGGTGGGCTGCACATTTTCTTTTGCATAATGCGCTTCTGCCAGCATTCGACGCTGTTGGCTTTCAGCATCCGACACGCCATTTTCACGTTTTATCGCTGCTTCGCACCATTCTTTCGCCGTTGCATACTTCACAATTGCTCAACCTCTTACCTTAGGACTTGTTCGCAATACAGCCATCAAACCGAATATTGTCAATGCGCTCAGCCTAAAACGGTACAACCTTGCCATCAAAGGCAACAAACTGCCCTAGCTCATAATCATCAACGCGACTGATAACATTCGTCATCCCTGCCACCGATGTTTGCACATCAATCAAACCCGACTGATGCGTCATGTCCGTGCTCACCCAGCCGGGATGCAGCGTAATCACAGAAACACCCAAAGGTTTTAAGTCAATCGCCATGGATTTGGAAATAATAACTAAACCAGCTTTAGCAGCGCGGTAAGCATACGTGCCACCGCTACCATTATCATCGCTTGAGCCCATCTTGGAGCTGATATTGGCAATCGTGCCACCTACTTTGATGATACGGCTTTTCAACTGTTGCACCACGCGCAATGACCCTACACAATCCACATTAAACACTTCAAGCATAGCATCGGATGTGATGCTATCCAAATCCTGCGCGCCATACGGCCCATAAATACCAGCATTGTTAATCAGCAGGTCAATGCTGCCGGGTAAAGTCAAAGTATTCGCATCAAAATCACGGCTTACATCCAACTGCAACGTATGCAGTTTATCACTTTGAATATCACGCAAACCATCAAGGTTGCTGCGATAACAAGCCCAGACTTCATCACCCTGCGCCAAATAATGTTGCACAAAACCCAAACCTAAACCTCGGTTTGCCCCTGTAATCACGACATTCATGCGCTGTCTCCTCGGTATTGTAATGCCTCTGCAATATGCTCTGAGGTTACGTTTTTTGAACCTGCCAAATCAGCAATGGTTCGCGCTACTTTAAGAATGCGATGATAACTGCGCGCTGATAACCCAAACTTCTGCAAAGCCGCATGCAGCAACGCCTCACCTTCTGTATCGGGTTTGGCATGTTCTTCCAAAGCTGTGGGCAACAATCGCGCATTCGCCACCTCACCCTGCCTTGCATATTGAATGGCTCTCGCTTTCAATACCCGCGCTTTGACATCTGCTGATGATTCGCCTGCCTGCATTTTGGTGAGCTCATCATGCTCCACAGGCGGCACATGGATACGCAAATCAAACCTATCCAGTAATGGCCCAGAAATCCTGCCCATATACCGCTGCACTTGCGCGGCAGAACAAGCGCAAGGTTTGCTTGGGTGTCCTAGATAACCGCAAGGGCATGGGTTCATCGCGCCAATCAATTGAAATTCAGCAGGAAAAGTCAAAGTATCTGCTGCCCGCGCAATCGAGACCGTGCCACTTTCCAAAGGCTGCCTTAACACTTCCAACACAGGTCGCTTAAACTCTGGCAGTTCATCCAAAAACAGTGCGCCAAACAAGGCTTTGGTCACTTCCCCAGGTTTGGGAATCTGACCCCCACCTATCATAGCTACATCAGATGCCGAATGATGTGGTGAACGAAAGGGGGGTATGGATGACATAGGAGAGCGATTCGTTGCCTCTCCAGCAATGCTATAAACACGAGCAACGGCAAGGCGCTGTTCACTGGTGAGTTCAGGTAAAATGCTCGGCAAGCGAGAAGCCAGCATGCTTTTTCCTGAACCCGGGGGCCCGCTCATCAGCAAATGATGCCCACCAGCTGCGGCAATTTCCAAAGCACGTCGTGCTTGTTGTTGTCCGCGCACATCTTGAAGGTCTGGCATATGATCTTGCGCAGTGGTATCACTTGTTTTCGGCTCAAAAGCAGAAAGTAAGCGCGAGCCTTGCAAATGCCCTGCAACTTCCAATACGTTGCTCGCCGCAATCACTTCAATGCCTTGCACCACCGCCGCTTCTTCAGCATTGGCAAGCGGCACGATGATTTGTTTGAATCCTTGAGCTTGTGCGAATATCGCAAGCGGTAATACGCCTGCAATAGGGTTAAGGTGGCCATCCAACGCCAACTCACCCACCATAAAAGGCAATGTGCTTGCATTATCCACCTTGATTTGACCTGATGCCAGCAACAAACCTATGGCAACGGGCAAATCAAAATATGAGCCGTCTTTGCGTTTATCTGCGGGTGCTAAGTTGACCGTGATATGACGCAAAGGAAATTCAAAGTTCGAATTCAAAAGGGCTGCGCGAACCCTGTCTCTGGCTTCACGAACAGCTGCATCAGGCAAACCCACCAAACTCCAAGAAGGCATACCCCGCGATAAATCAACCTCAACATCAACAGCTTCAGCTTCAAGCCCACGAAGTGATGCACTGGCCAATCGCGCTAACATAGCTCAATTATCCTTTGAGTTGTGCTTCCAGTTTAGCAATACGTTCTTCCATCTTCTGCAAGTCTTCACGCGCTTTTTTGAGCATAGCCTCTTGCACTTCCATACGTTCGTGGGTGACCACATCAAAATGGGCTAGTGCGCCTTCGACAATGTTTTGAATTTGGGCTTCTGCACCCATTTTGACACCGCCAAGCATTTTGATGCCTGATGCGATTTTTTCTGAAATATCATCCAATGTTTTGCTATCTACTGCCATGATTCTACTCCTTACTTCCCCAACGGATATTTGCGCCATCATCCACGTTTAAATGGTCTAAAATCCTATCCACCATAAAATCGACCAAATCATCAATACTTTTCGGCTGATGATAAAACCCTGGCATGGCAGGAATGATACGCACGCCCATTTTAGATAAGTTATACATATGCCCTAGGTGGATTTCTGATAGCGGTGTTTCGCGCAGCACAAGCACCAAGTTCTTACGCTCTTTGAGCATCACGTCCGTTGCCCGCTCAATCAAATTACTCGATGCGCCCGTGGCAATTCTTGCCAATGAACCCATGGAACACGGCACCACCACCATATCCTGCATATCCGCAGAACCTGATGCCACAGGCGACATCCAATCTTTATTGCCCCAACACGTCAGTAACGAAGCATCCACACCTGTAAAATCTGCAATTTCCTTTGCCATATCATCTAGGTTGCTGCTCAAATTAAACTCTGATTCTTGCTGCAAAACCACGCGCGCAGCATCTGAAATCAACAAGTGCAACTGAATGTTTTGTTGGGCCAAACGCTGAATCAAGCGCAATGCATAAGGCGCGCCTGATGCACCTGTCATGGCAATAATAATAGGGCTATGTTTCTTGTTCTCAGACATATCTCACCTACAAACTAAAGCTTTCGCCAAAATATAATCGGCGCGCATCATCATTGTTTACAATCTCTTCTGCCGAACCTTGCACCAAAATTTCGCCTTCAGTCATCAAATATGCACGGTCACAAATACTCAATGTTTCTCGTACGTTATGGTCAGTAATCAAAATACCATACCCTTTTTCACGCAAGTCTCGAATAATGCCCTGAATATCTTCCACAGCAATCGGGTCAACGCCTGCAAAAGGCTCATCCAGCAACACAAACTTAGGCTTGGTGACAAGGCACCTTGCAATTTCTGTGCGGCGGCGTTGCCCGCCTGATAAGGTGTATGCTTTTTGCTCTTGCACTTCTTCCAAACCAAAATCAGCCAGCAAAGCATCCAACTCTTCATGCATTTGTTCTTTGGGCATGTCCAAAGTTTCAAAAATCGCTAACAGGTTTTCGCGCACTGTAAGCTTGCGAAACACACTGGCCTCTTGCGGCAAATAACCAATACCTTTGCGTGCACGCTTGTACATCGGCATATCCACCAAGGATTCACCATCCAAAGTGACATCGCCACCATCAGCTTCAACAAGCCCGCACACCATATAAAAACTGGTGGTTTTCCCCGCACCATTCGCACCCAACAAGCCCACACATTCGCCTGAAAACACTTCCAAGCTCACGTCATGCACCACGGTTTTGTGACCATACACTTTTTTCAAATGGCTGGCTTCTAAATGCGCCCGTGTTGACATGGCTTCACTCATCATTGCTTCTCATCAAATGTGAAGTGGACTTGTCCGCTTTCTTTGCTGCCCATCACTTTGGTGTCTTTGGTTTTAACATTGTACGCAATGTGTTCGCCTGAAACAGTGCCCTGCTTGGATGTCATGGTGGCGTTGCCTTTCATGATGAGCATGTCTGAATCGGTGGTAAACAGCGCATAATCGGACTGGCCTTTACTGTCATCTGTATCAATCAGCACATGCCCCGTTGCTTCTGCTTTTTTCAATACTTTTTTGCCCGTTGCCTTATCTTCTTCATACCAAACACGAACTTTATCGCCTTTAAGTGTCATATCATCGCGCTGAATGATAACATGCCCAAAAAAGTCTGCGCGATGCTGCTCTTGCATGAGTTCAAAGCGGTCTGCATCCACGGTCATACCGCCTGCAAACACTATGTTTGGCAGCCATAAAAATGCTAACAGTATCATCCCATATTTCATGGTGCTTCCTCAATGCGCATTTTCACGCCCTGCAACACTTGGAGCTGCCCACTCTCTTGAAAAATACGCATATCTTTACCCGTAATCAGCATGCCATCCTGCTTTAATTCAAAATCACCTGGAATCACAAGCTCACCTTTTCCTTGGAAATAATCCAAGCTTTCACTGCTCAAATCCCAAGCTTGATAACCCACCCGAACATCGCCTTGCAAATGAACTTTTTCTGCCGCTTTTTCATACACTCCAGATACCGCCTGCACAGGCACAACTTCACCATTATGCATCATAATATCCATATTCGGCTTATCCAACAGCAGCTCCTTCTCTTGATCTTGCGCAGAATCAGCTTGTAAACGCCACACCAATGTATCGCCATCATATTCGGTCATGTCAGGTTTAATCACTTTTGTACCCGCTTTTAAAGCAACCGCATCCACAACCTGCTTGATGTTTGGGTCAGAAGTCAGCATAAGAAACCCCGCATACATCACACCGGCCACACTTAGTGCTAAGCTTGCCCATTTTACATAGGTTAACACCTGAGCGGGCTACCAGCCGCAATCTTGAGGCGAAACACCATACGCTTGGCTTAAAATTTCATCCCAGCCATCATTGGCTAAAATCAAACCTTCGCATAATTGACGCACCGCACCCGCACCACCCTTGGCATCGGATACCCACATCGCTTTGCTGAGCACGCTACTGTGCGCATTGCTTGGCGCTGTTGTAAGGCGGCATTGCATCATGGCTGGCAAATCAATCACATCATCACCCATATACGCGCAATCCTCAGGCGATATGCCTGCCTGCGCACACAAGTCTTTGAGACCATCGGCTTTGCGTAAGCTGCCCTGAATCAAATATTGAATGCCCAAATCTGCAGCTCTATGCGCCACCACTTTGGATTTGCGCCCTGTTAAAATAGCCACTTCAATGCCAGTACGTTGCAACATTTTGATGCCATGCCCATCGCGCACGTTAAAATTCTTAATTTCATCACCACTATCGGTCATGGTCACATGCCCTTCGGTGAGCACACCATCCACATCCAAAACCAGTATTTTGATGCCTTTGGCTATATCTCTTGGGAACGATTCATAAGCACTCATGCAATACCTGCCTGCAACAAATCATGAAGGTGCACAATACCAACAAGTTTCTGCTGCTCATCGGTCACAAACAAAACAGTAATCTTTTTCTCTTCCATAAACCGCACCGCTTCACTGGCTAAATGATTGGCAGCAATGGTGTAGGGTTTGGTGTGCATAACCTCTGATACAGGCATTTGCATATCAACCTGCAACCCATCTTGGCCGCCTTCTTGCAAAATTCGGCGCAAATCACCGTCTGTTAAACAGCCCTCAAGCTTACCTTGTTCACCAACGCCTGTGATACCAAAGCGAAAGCTGCTCATGGTATAAATCGCATCGGATAAGCTAGCACCCATTGCCACCATAGGAATTTTATCGCCCTCATGCATCACATCGGCCACACTCATCAAACGTCTGCCCAAGCTTCCCGCAGGGTGAACCCGCGCAAAATCTTCAGGTTGAATCCCTCTATGTTTGAGCACCACCACAGCCAAGGCATCGCCCAAAGCTAGTGTTGCTGTGGTTGAAGCGGTGGGCGCTAAATTCATCGGGCAGGCTTCTTCTGTCACAGGAATGTGTAATAAAAAGTCTGCATGTTGCGCCAGCGTAGATGTCTTGCCGCCCGTCATCGCAATAATAGGGGCCCCCAAGCGTTTGATGGTAGGCAATAAACCGCATACTTCATCGGTCTCGCCACTGTGTGATAACGCAAGCACAGCATCATCGGCCGTAATCATACCCAAATCCCCATGCTGCGCCTCAGCCGCATGCACAAAAAAGGCAGGCGTACCCGTAGAAGCAAAGGTTGCCGCAATCTTGCGCGCAATAATGCCCGACTTACCCATGCCGATAATCACCAGCTTACCCTTCAAATTTAAAATCATGGATGCTGCGGCCACAAAGTCTTGCCCAAGTGCATCTTTTTGCTGCGCTAAAGCAGCCATTTCAATATCTAAAACGTGATGTGCTTGCTCTAACCAATCTTTTGAAGTTTCATCATTCATATTCATAAGTTAGCCCCATGAATCATCGTGGTCAAACAAAGACATCAATCGCATCATTTCTTTAGCCTTTAAACGAAACGCACTCAACTCATCTTTGGGTACGGGTTTGGCTGCTTTATGTTTGACTTTTAAAGGGTTTACCGCCCTGCCACGCGAGCGAAATTCAAAGTGTAAGTGGGGGCCCGTCGCTAATCCACTCATGCCAACATAACCAATCACTTGCCCTTGTTTCACATATTTTCCTTTGCGCATACCTTTGGCATATCGGCTCATATGCGCATAGGCGGTACTATGAATGCCATTGTTATGGCGAATTTCTATAAAGCGCCCGTATCCACCTTTACGACCTTTGTAAACTATTTTACCATCGCCGATAGCATGGATTGGTGTACCCGTTTTTGCAGCATAATCCACCCCGCGATGCGCTCGCGTATAACCCAAAATGGGATGTTTCCGGGATGTACGGAACCTTGAAGAAATGCGCGAGTATTTAACAGGTGATTTCAAATATGTTTTGCGCAGATTTCTTCCATCTTCATTGTAATATTCAATATTACCCTGCTTATCTTTATAACGAATACCCGTAAATACCCTGCCACGATTGGTAAAGGTTGCCGCAAGAATTGTATAACCTTCTTGCTTGCCCTCATCATCAAACGATTCTTCATACATCACTTTAAATGAATCACCTTTCCTTAAATCTCGGGCGAAATCAATATCCCATGCAAACATATCGACAAGCTTGAGGATAAGATTATCTGCCAACCCAGCCTTGGATGCATCTAAAAACAAACTGTCTTGGATCGTTGCTGAGACAACATTAACAAGGTGGGATACTTGGCGATTTTCTTTCTTAGCAGCCCAGCCTTCACCAGCTTTCGCCGTTAAAACCAACTGCTCTTTTGCATTGATTTTATAAATTAAGGTGACTTGGTTGTCTGAATCAATGCGAATAAATTCATGCCCAATATGAATGTTTTTAAGTGGGTAAACAGCTTTAGATGTTTGAATAATATTCGCCGCTTCCGTGGCAGGAAAGCCAAGGTTACTTAAAATTGAACCTGTAGTATCCCCTGATTTGACCCTCACAATATGTGTTTTCTTAGCACTATCTGCAACCTCTGGCACAAGATTTTCTTCATGCACAACTACCTTATCGGGCTGGGCACTACCTTGCACCGCAGCAAGAACCATGAAGAAAAAACCACACAGCAGCGCGAACAAGGTCAAGCCTATTTTTAAATATGTATGCATGTTGATAAAACTATTCTTGGTCGATTTAACGCAAACGTTTTAGCAGCATGTTAAGCTCTTGTTTGTTGGTATAACTCAGCTTGATATCGCCAGAGCCATCTTTTTTAGCATGCAGTTTCACGGGTAAACCCAAAGTCCTTCCTAACTCTTCTTCCAAGGCCAATACATCAGATGCAACATCAGACATTGCTTTCGCAGGGGATGCCGCGGCTTTCTTAGCCTGCTTTTCCATTTGCCGCGCACTCCAACCTTTCTCTATACAAAGTTTGGCAAGTTCAATGGCAACTTTGCTATTTAAACCCACCAAAGGTCTAGCATGCCCCATGTTTAACTTTCTTTCTTCTAGCATGCTTTGAATGACCTTAGGAAGCTGCAAAAGCCTAATTAAATTACTGACTTGAACACGAGAAACACCAATGCTTTCTGCAACCTGCTGCTGTGTATAGTTAAACTCATCCATCAGCCTACGGTAAGCTCTCGCAGATTCCACAGCTGTTAAATCATCCCGCTGTTCATTCTCAACAATCGCCAGTTCTAAGGCTTGTAAATCATCAACCTTACGCACCACTGCAGGAATATCTTTGAGCTTAGCCGCCTGCGATGCGCGCCAACGCCGCTCACCAGCTATCAATTCATAACCATCACCTTGCGGACGAATAAGAATGGGCATCAATACACCATCTCTGCGGATAGACTCGGTTAAAGCAGCCAACTCATCTTGGTCAAAGTGCGACCGTGGCTGAAAGCTATTGGGCTTAATTTTAGCAATGGGAATTAAGGTTGCTTGTGCCAACACTTCCGGTGTAGGTTTATCGCCAAGCAAGGCATTTAACCCTCTACCCAAAGCTTGTCTTTTCTTTTGTGGTGTTTTCATCTTTTTATCCCCTTAGTCAACACGTTAAGCTGCGATGGCTTCACGCTGCATCAATTCTTGTGCCGTTTGCAAATAAGCCTGCGCCCCTTTTGATCTTAAATCATGGTACATCACAGGCAGCCCATAACTTGGCGCTTCGGAAAGCCGCACATTTCTTGGAATAACAGACTCATACACCTGTGCCCCAAAATACTCACGCACATCTTTTTCCACCTGTGTCGATAAATTGTTCCTTCTATCCACCATGGTCAATAAAATACCTTCCACTTCCAAATGTTGATTTAAATTCGCCCTAACTCTGCGAATTGTATCCATCAACTGGCTCAAACCCTCCATAGCATAAAACTCTGTTTGCAGGGTGATTAACACTCTATCTGATGCTGTTAACGCATTGATGGTTAGCATATTAAGCGCAGGTGGGCAGTCAATAATCACATAATCAAACACATCACCTTGATATAAAGATAGCTGCTGTAACAAAGCTTGTTCTCGGTTTTCTTGATTAACCAGTTCAACTTCAGCGCCAGATAAATCCATAGTGGCAGGCACCAAATACAAACCTTCACACTCAGTTTCCATCATCGCATCAGCCACACTTGCACCCTGCACCAAAAGCTCATACATACCCACATTTACAGCATCTTTATCAAT
>JALUHL010000102.1 GCA_027053695.1 Ghiorsea sp. | reverse complement strand
AAAAAGGAGTAAATCATGAGCGCACAAAATAAAATCAATTATTTAGAGTTTCCTGTCAAAGATATAGGTGCAAGCCAGAAGTTCTTTGAAAATGTGTTTGATTGGAGCTTTACAAGCTTCGGGCCTGAATATGTGGCTTTTAATGAATCGGGTATTGATGGTGGGTTTTATCAATCGGATTTAACTGTTTCTGTTGATTCAGGTAGTGTGCTGGTCGTGTTGTATAGCGCGGAACTGGAAAGCACGCAGCAAAAGGTTGAGCAAGCAGGTGGAACAATCAGCAAATCTATATTTTCATTTCCTGGGGGTAGACGTTTTCACTTTACGGATCCCAGTGGTAATGAATTTGCCGTGTGGTCGGATCAATAAAGTTTAGAGCGAGCATAAAAAAGGGCTGCTAAAAAGCAGCCCTACACATTCATCCTTAGAAGGAAACTTTTTACATCGCACCTTGATTAGCAGAAGGTGCTTCTGCTGGAGTGCTTTCCTGTGTACCTTGTTTTTCACAAGTCCAACCCCATGAGCGTTGTTTTTCAACAAATGCTGCAGCTTGTTCTTCGCAGTAACCTGCTTTGTTTTGTGCGTTCCAAGGCGTTTCAGTGCCTGTATCTTTGATATAAACCACTTTACATGGCACAGCTTGACCTTCTTTTTCATAAACTACACTGATGACACGTTCTTTATCACCATGTTTGCAAACATAAGTGTCTGCCCATGCTGATGAAGCCATCAAAGATGCGGCACATGCTGCGAGTGTTATCGTTTTCATTGAAATCATACTTCCTCCTCTTTTGCGCTTGAAGTAGTGTTCAAATGTAGAGAGCCTATAGATTGAATCAGTGGTTTATATCACAAGGTAATCATTCATGCTATCTTTCGACTCATATATAATGAAAACAATACTATTAACCAGCTTGGCTTTATTGGCATTTGCTGCAAATTCTGTGCTCTGCCGATTGGCATTGGCGCAAGACTTAATCGATGCGGGTAGTTTTACCGTTATTCGTCTTCTTTCTGGCGCACTCATGTTGCTACTTATCCTTACTTTTCAACAGCGTGGCAAACATCAAAATGCTCAACCTATGCATTGGGCTGCAAGCCTGATGTTATTTTTATATGCCATCACCTTTTCCTATGCTTATACCCTATTGGATACGGGTACAGGCGCATTGATTTTGTTTGGCGCTGGGCAAGTTACCCTGATTGCTTATGCCATTTGGCAGGGTAAACGCTTGAGCATATTAGAAAGCTTGGGTTTGTTAATCGCTAGTTTGGGTTTTGCTTATTTGATGTTACCCAGTGCGAGCACGCCATCATTTCAAGGCTTTGTATTGATGAGTGTGTCTGGTGCTGCTTGGGCTTTTTATACTGTGATGGGGCAAGGCTCTAAGTTTGCTTTGCGGGATACAGCGGTCAATTTTAAGCGCACCATACCTTTGGCTATGTTACTTCTGCTCATTTCTTATGCCTATGCGCATGTTAGTAAGCTGGGTATATTGTATGCTGTGCTTTCTGGGGCAGTGGCATCGGGTTTAGGTTATACGCTTTGGTATCAGGCGGTGGTGAGGTTGCAAACCTTACATGCAGCCGTTGTGCAACTGTTGGTGCCTGTGCTTGCAGCGATTGCAGGCATTGTCCTGTTATCTGAGCCACTCACTATGCAGTTGATGCTGTCTGCAGCCATGATTTTGGGTGGTGTCTTTCTGGTTACGCTTTATCGCAGCCCACCAACATAGGCATAAAAAAGCCAGCTACGAGAAGCTGGCTATATATTATTTGGTTAAAGACATGAAAATTTGCGGCAGCTTTTCAGGAAGTTTGTCCACATGGTCAATCACGGTGTAGTGGCTACCAAAAATATCTTTTACATACTCATCGGCTTTGGGGTCTAGGTTGATACAATAGCTATAAATCCCTTGCTGTTGCAACTCTTTCACCGCTTTATGCGTATCGTGAATAAGCAGTTGATCATCATCCACGTCAATATCTGCAGGCTCCCCATCGGTCAGCACCAACATCAATTTCTTATCAGCTTTCTGCCCTTCCAAGTAGTGACCAGCATGGCGCATGGCAGCACCCATACGCGTTGAGTATTTGGCTTCCATAGCCGCTAATCTGCGCTTCACTTCAGTATCGAAATGTTCACCAAAGCCTTTGATGTGCGAGTATCTAACATCATGGCGCGTATTGGAGTTAAACCCAGCAACTGCAAATTTATCACCCAGCTGTTCAATGGTCCAAGCGAGCAAAGTGATAGCTTCCTGAGAAAGCTCAAGAATGGTTTGTTGGCTGCCTTTGGCTTTTTCATTTAAGGATTGCGATAAATCCAGAACCAACATCACCGCAATATCACGGCCATCATTTTTATGGCTCATATTGATGCGCATATCAGGCTGCGAGCCACTTTTTAAGTCAATCAAGGAGCGAATGGCGACATCCAAATCAAGTTCAGAGCCTTCTTCTTGATAGCGAATGCGCACTTTTTGCTGTGGTTTTAAAGCATCAAGGATAGCTTTGAGGCGTTTGGCGAGTGCGCCATGTTTCTCAAGAATTTTATCAATGACATTGGCATTACCACTGGGGTGAACCGCTTCATACACACTCACCCAATCTGGGCGGTAATGTTGGGAATTATAATCCCATTCGTGATAATGCCTCGGTGGTAGCGCATTCACATCATCTTGCTGCTTTTGCTCTTCTAAATGTTCAAAGGTATCCTCTTCTTCATCGCCCTGCTCAATATAAATCCATAATGCACGGTTATCGTCACGATAATCTATTTCAGTATTATCAAAATAAATATTGGGTGATAAGTCTGCCTGACGGCGTGTTTTTGCGATAAAGGATAATGCAAGGTCTGCCATCTCTGGTGTGCTTGATTCACCTTCTTTCATGGTCTCAAGAAAACGCTGCACAAAGCTATTCAACACTTCATCTTGCAATATAAAATCAGGGTCAAGAATAGCCCGTGAAACCAATGCTAAACGCAAGCGAATCAAGGACACATCCGTGCGTTTTAAATCTTCTTGCGCGGGTATGGGATGCAAGGATAAAAATAACTTTCTTAAACCCGGGAATTGTTGCATTGCCAAATATTCCACGCGTGAATCTTCAAACAATTCAACAGCAACACGTTGAAAAGGGCTCCAGTTATCCACAATCACCTTGCTGCTCCATCGCCTATGCGCGGCAATATGGGCTAAAGTGGCTCGGTAACGATTGATCCCCGACACACCATTATAATCATCATACACATCAGGCAAGCGAATCCCCATATGATCATAATAAGGCATGGGTTTACGCAACTCATCAAAAGCCAATGAATAAGGCACCAAATAATCGCTATCTTGCCATAATCCGCGCAGATACAAATCCAATTGGCGCTCGTGATCAATCAGTAATGTGCCATGGCGTTCGCGTTGCATCACAGCCACAGCATCAGGGGATTGCAGGCTAAAATAATCTTTTTGGCGTTCAGGGTGTTTATTATAATACTTCACACCATAATCAATCCAGTTTTTATAACCTTCCAGACTTAAAGCGCGAAGCAAGCGTGGCGATTGCTCAAGTAAGAAGGGCAAACCAGGGCTTGGGAATGTTTTATGATGCCCATGCACGGATGCGGTTGTTTTATCCAACATATCTTTGAGTATATCAAAATAGTGATGTAGCTGCTCATAGCTATGCAAGCGTTTACTTACAGCAGCTAAGGTTTGCAAGAAAGGAACAATGGCTTTGAAGTTGGTATTGGTCGACAAAAATAGACAAAAGTCTTTAATTTCGGGCAATATTTTTTCACCGA
>JALUHL010000101.1 GCA_027053695.1 Ghiorsea sp. | reverse complement strand
CCACATTGTATAAGCGACCAGAGAAGTTGACTGGCGAACCATGGGTTAAATGACCACCATGAGATAAGTCCATGCCCAAAATCGTATCGCCCGGGTTTAACACAGCCATATACACAGCCATGTTGGCTTGTGAGCCCGAATGCGGCTGTACATTGGCATGTTTGACACCAAAGATTTCTTTGGCTCGCGCTTGGGCTAAAGCTTCCACCTTATCCACATGCTCACAGCCACCATAATAACGGCGCGAAGGATAGCCTTCTGCATATTTGTTGGTCAGCACAGAGCCTTGCGCTTGCATCACCGCTTTGGACACAATGTTTTCACTGGCAATAAGCTCTAGCGTATGCTGCTGGCGACCTAACTCATCATGAATGGCTTGCACCACTACTTCGTCATCGAGGTCTGCTTGGAAAAAGTCTTCACGTGCTGTCATGGGTTATCTCACTTTTTAAAATAAAATATGGTACAAACAAAATAAGGGCTCACATAGGAGCCCTCATTAGAAATCATTAAGAGCCTGTTAACAAGCCCTAAGCTATTTTCAAACTTAGCGCTCTTAGTTAAAACGGCGCTCACGAATACGCGCTGCTTTACCGCGCAATTCACGCAAGTAATAAAGCTTAGCACGACGAACGCGGCCATGGCGTTTCACTTCAACGCTTTCAAGCATAGGTGAGTGCAATGGGAACACACGCTCAACGCCAACGTTGCTAGAAATTTTACGCACTGTGAAGCTGCTTGATACGCCTTTGTTGTGGCGAGCAATCACGATGCCTTCATAAGCCTGAATACGCTCACGTTTTTCAACTTTGCCGCCTTTAAGGTCTTTAAAATCAACCACACGAACGTTGACACGAACGGTATCGCCTTCACGGAACTCTGGAATATCACTACGAATTTGGTCTGCTGTTACATCATCTAAAGCACGCATTTTGCTTATCCTCCAACATCTCTGGAACAGTTCACAAGCCTACTTGTTCTAACCGTTCTCACTTAAAAGGTGGCGCAGCATAACGATACAACATCAAGAATACAACACCCTATTTTATTCCCTTTATTTTAGGGTCTATGAAGACTTCAAACACGCAAAACAAACAGCTTACAAACCTCTGCATGTTTAAGTATTATCTAATCAGTGTATGCATAAGGTAACCAAGGCAACCTTTTATTCATCTAACCCTCCAACTCCTCGCTTAACTCCATCCAAGTTTCTTCCACTTCATCAAGCTCCTGTTTAATTATGTTATGTTCGGCGGTTAATTGTACAAGCCTTTCTTTTTCGCTGGCTTCATAAAGCGCACTATCGGCAAGCTGTTCATTCAATTTAGCTTCTTGCGCATGTAGTTTTTCCAAGCGTTGCTCCAACTTTTTAAGCTGATTGCGTTTGGGTTGTAGGGCTTTGCGTTTTTCCGCATCTTCTTTGCGTTTGGCTTTGCGACTATCTCTCGTATGTTCGCCACTGGCTGCTTCTTTGCTGCTTGATTCAATGTTTTGCTCAGCTAACCATTGCGCATAATCGTCCAAATCACCTGTAAAGGATTCGGCTTTACCATGTGAGACCAACCATAGATTATCACACACTGTCCTCAGCAAATGTCTATCATGCGAGACTAAGACCATCGCCCCTTCAAAGCTTTGCAAGGCAAGGGTGAGCGCATGGCGCATATCCAAGTCCAAATGGTTGGTCGGTTCATCCATCAATAATAAGTTTGGCTGCTGATACACCAGCATGGCAAGCACCAAACGTGCTTTTTCACCACCCGAAAACGATGCGATAGATTCCAACGCCATATCGCCATGAAAGGCAAAACCACCCAAAAATAAACGTGCATCTTTTTCAGAAATATCAGGGTCAATCAACTGTAAATGTTGCACGGGTGAGCAGTCGCTATGTAGTTGCTCCAGTTGATGTTGGGCAAAGTAGCCAATCTTCAAACCTTTGGACTGCACACACTTGCCAGCAATCGGCTCAAGCTCACCTGCCATGAGCTTAATCAGCGTGGATTTACCTGCACCATTCGGGCCAAGCAGTCCTATTCTGTCATTGGGCAATAAACTTGCGGATATTTGCTCTAATATCAGCTTATCATTGTAACCAAAGTTTACCTTTTGTAACTGCAGCAACGGATTAGGCAAGTAATCCAAGGGTTTAAAAGCAAATGAGAATGGCGAATCAATATGCGCTGGTGCAATTTTTTCCATGCGTTCCAAAGCTTTGATGCGGCTTTGCGCTTGTTTGGCTTTGGTGGCTTTGGCTTTAAAGCGGGTGATAAAGCTTTCCATATGCGCAATCTCGCGCTGCTGCTTCTCAAAGGATGATTGCTGCAAAGCAAGCTGCTCTGCTCTGCGCAATTCAAATGCAGTATAATTACCTGAATACAATGTAACCTTTTCTTGCTCTAAATGGGCAATGGTGGTCACTGTACTGTCTAAAAACTCTCTATCATGGGAGATAAGCAACAATGCACCCTGATAGTTTTTCAGCCATTTCTCTAACCACAATACTGCTTCCAAATCCAAGTGGTTGGTTGGCTCATCCAATAAAAGCACATCCGAGCGACACATCAAGGCTTGCGCAAGGTTTAAGCGCATGCGCCAACCACCCGAAAAGCTTTGCACGGGCTGACTTTCCTGCGCAGGCGTAAAACCCAAACCGTTTAACAATTGCCCTGCCCTTGCTCTGGCTTGATAACCACCAATGGCATCCATCCGTTCATGCAGCTTGCTTATTGCAACGCCATCTTCTCTACTTTCTGCTTCAACAAGTTGGGCTTCAAGGTCGGATAACTCAGCATCACCCAGCATCACATAATCCACAGCAGCCATATCCAAAGCAGGCGTTTCTTGCGCCACATGCGAGATAGACAATTTCGCTTTGGTGCGAAATTCACCCTTATCTTCTTCAAGTTTGCCAAGGATAAGCGCAAACAAGGATGATTTGCCTGTGCCATTAGCACCTGTGATACCAATTTTGTCTTTGGGGTGAATGGTTAAACTGAAATCTTGAAATAAAATCTTTTTGCCGCGTCGCAGCGTGACATGTTCAAAATAAATCATTGGATACTCTCATCATGAAAGAAGTTCACCCTCACCGTCATTCCCGCGCAGGCGGGAATCCATACTAACATGCAGTATTATACAGGTATTACCATATTCTCAAACAGTGGATTCCCGCCTGCGCGGGAATGACGGCATGTAGGCTGTGACAACACCTTTCCCCTGCTATAGCTGCGCCGAACAAAAGGTGGAAGAAGGGAAATAAGCAAAACACTTGCTTTGTTTTGCGCCCGACTTCCAGCTTTGGTGAGGATACACGCAGCTATTTAGGGGGCACTTTCTTTGATTCGAGGCATCCATGCCCCTCAGGGCAAGCCCGCCCTAAAGTGCGTCTAAATCCGCTGTCCTGCGGATTTTTGCTTCGTTTCTTTGGTGGCAAAGAAATGAAGAAAAAGCTTAACCGCAAAGGACGCAGAGTTTCGCAGAGGAAATTTAGAGATAAGCCACAGATAAACGCAGATATATATCGTCATGCTAAGCATAGTTGAAGCACCTCATAGATTTCTCCATTCCGCTTTGCTTCAGTCGAAATGACACAAATTCAATGAGACAGAAAATATAAAACCACTTCGTGTACTTCGTGGTGAATTAAAGCTTAAAACGTTTCAGCGCATTGGCTGTGGTTGCTTCCACCAAAGCTTCTAAGCTCATACCACGCACTTCTGCAATACATTCAGCGACATGTTTGACATAAGTCGGTTCATTGCGTTTACCACGCTTAGGCACAGGCGCTAAATACGGTGAATCGGTTTCAATCAATATGGATTCAAGCGGCACTTTGGCAGCAACCGCTCTTAAATCATCATTCTTTTTGAATGTAACATTGCCCGAAAATGAAATCGACATGTCCATGTCCAAAGCTTGGCTCGCAGCATACCAACCCGATGAAAAGCAATGCATAATACCACCACAGCCTGCAACATCCTCATCTTTGAGGATACGCAGCGTGACTTCATCTGCTTCCCGCATATGCACAATCACAGGTTTATTTACGATATGCGCAGCCTTCAAGTGCGTTCTAAAGCGTTGTTCTTGAACATCCGCAGGCAATGCATCTCGAAAGAAATCCATGCCCGTCTCACCAATAGCAACGCACTTCTTATGCTTGGATAATTCGCACAATTCTTTAACTGTGGGCTCATTGTCCACTTCATGATTGGGATGCACCCCCACAGAAAACCAAACATTGCCTCTGGATTCCACCAAATCAATCAAACGCGGTGTTTGCTCAATGTCCACAGACACCGCAACAATTCTTGAGACTCCTTCATCAGCCATACGCGCGAACACATCGTCTCTGTCCTCATCAAAATGAGGAAAATCGATATGGCAGTGGGTATCAAATAATTGCATGGTTTATATCCTGTTTTTTTACCGCAGAGGGCGCAGAGTTACGCAAAGTATTTTTGTAACTGTTTATTCACTCTGCGAAACTTCGCGTACTTTGCAGTTCATAATTATGCTTCGCAGATGGCTTGCAAGTGCGTCAAAGTTACATGATGCACATCATCAAGATGATGTTTATTGATAAGCACATCAACTGCTGGTCTATCGGCTTCACCAAATTCAGACACCACCAAATCTGCACCTGTAAAATCTTGGTTGGCTGTGTAATCATTGATGGTGACCACGCATTTTAACCCTGCATCACGCGCTGATAACCAGCCATTACCTGAATCTTCCAAAGCCACTGTATGTTCCTCCGCCATACCCAATTGTTCCAAGGCATAATCATAAATATCGGATGCAGGCTTTTTATTGGGTACAATATCACCCGCCGCAAGCACAGCAAACCTATCAAACCATTCTTTGCCCAATGAATGCTCAATCAAGGCATCCAAGGCCGATGGCGTGGTTGTAGTGGAAACACCAAGTGTAACCCCTGCGGCATAAGCTTCTTCAAGCAAACGCAATACGCCAGCACGCAATGGAATCAAACCATCAGCAATCAATGTTTGGTAATGAATGGTTTTGCGCGCATGAAGCTCGGCAATCTTTTCATAAGGAATTTCAGGCATGCCACCGCGCTCAATATCAAATTGCATACGCTCTTTACCGCCAGTCACTTTCAGCAACTCACCATAAGTCTCTACATTCCAGCGTCTATCCATACCCGCTTCTTCAAATGCCATATTAAAGGCAACCCTATGCCCATCACGCTCGGTATCTGCCAATGTGCCATCCACATCCCATAACAAACATTTTAATTCAGCCATTGCATATCCTTTGGTTCATATATTGGTTTTTATGATTTCAATGACCGCGAGTGTGCAACCTACCCCATGATTTTCAACATTAATCTGAGCATGGTCTTCTCCAAACCCTCTAAAACTCAGGCACAAAAAAAGCCAGACATGGTCTGACTTCTTTCGCGCTTAATAATAAAAAGGGGGAGGAGGAATATTAAGCTGTAAACTAAATCGATTGTACTTTATCAATCGCTAAATCAATAAGCTCTTGCTTTTTATGCTGCAAATGAACTTTGAAAGTAGCAAGTTCTTCAGCAGATGCTGTACCTTTCATGGCATCATATTCTTCATTAAGCAATGAAATTTGCTGCACTAGCGATTCAGCTTGATCAATCAGCATAATCTTTTCTGGCCCACACATATTGCATGCTTGAGCTTGCTGTGTTGTTGTGATTGCTGCCAACATCAATGCGAAAACAAACACAATTTTCTTCATGGTAAACCACCTTATCTTTCCTAAGATGGGTGCATCTTATGCAGCAAGAACCTTTTGTGCGGTGTAAAAAATCACACATGTTATCTTTTTCTAATATTTGCGCCTCAATCACGCTTTTTTGTTCTGCTTATAGGCCAGCGTGAGTGCTTGAAGCAACTTGGGATTATCAGCCAACTCTTGCTCGGAGAAATGCGATTTTGCGAGCTCTAAAACCTCATCGTGTTCAGATTTCTCAATGTTTGTTTGCCAAGCTTGCTTTAAACCTTGCCAATCCACTTGCCCATCATGCACAAAACCTTGAGCAAACCCCTGCGGTTGGCTAAACACCACATCGTGCATCACCATCACATCATACTCATGCCTATGCTCATTTAGACCTATAGACTGCGCCAACAAATCATAAATATAAGTGATATCTTTATCTGCCTGAAAATAAGCATCCAAATCAATGGTGACACATGGAGAAAATCTTTCTCCCTTAAAATCAAATTCAAGCTCTGCATCTATGCTATTCATATTTCCCCTTGATACACATGTATTCAATGTTGAAGTATAAGAAAACTTACGCATTGGCACAATCATTGCTCACCAACCATATAAGTAAACTAACTCATGGTACTGCCACAGGAACAAATCATGCTAGCAAGACAAGAACAACAAACTTTTACCCATGCAAACTCCCGCTTTGCTTTGCCAGATGCAAACAAGCCCTATTTTCAGGCCCTAGCACCAAGCCATGGTACAGCAAGCCGCTTGGCCATGTATGAAAAAAGCATACAATCTTTACCACAACCGCCAGCATTATGGCAGGCCTTTCAACAGGCTTGTGACCGTGGCGCTTCCAGTCAAAAGCTTGGCGACATTATCAAAGATGACCCTGTCCTCGCCGCAGCCATTCTGCGCATTGCTAACGCACCAGGTTTAGGCGTGCGTGTTGCCATTACCGATATCAGTCGAGCCATTGCACACTTGGGCACATCCTTGGTACGCAGCATTGTATCTCGTCATTCTTTTTCTAGCACGCTGAACACATCAGGCAAAGTCTATGATTTACACAAACTTTGGAAACATGGTATGGCAGTCTCTGCACTTGCTGAAATCGTTGCTGAATATATACCCAGCTGCAACCCTGATACCGCCAGCACTTTGGGATTATTTCATGATATTGGTAAAATGAGCTTAAACTTATTCACCCAATACCAACAGCCTGCAACCCTAGACATGGAAAGTGGTCATCTTGTGTTTGAATACAAACGCTTTGCCTGCACTCATATTGATTTGGGTGTATTGCTTGCCAAGCATTGGCAGCTTCCTGAAGCCATAGTCCAAGGTATCGCGTACCATCATCATCCAGCTTATGCTAAACCCAGTGATATTCCTGAATCCATTCATGCTGAAGTGTTTGCCGTATATCTTGCAGATATACTCGCCATTCATTTGGGCTTTGATACAGGCGATACCGCCATCAGTATGCCGCATCAAAGCTTTGAGATGATGCTGCCGAATACAACATTGGCAGAGATATCAGATTTGCCAAGGATACAACAAGAAATAAAACGCATAGAACAAGTCGAATTTTAGATATGAAGGGCTATGGGAAATCTTTAAGGCAGCAGCGCCCTGATGGATTGCGAATTTTGCAGGCGCATTGCCCTGCTTTGGTTTGCGCAACCACATACGCTTTAATATCCTTGTTCTGCGCACCTTGGCGGCAAACATCAAAGCAATAACAAACCATGGCATCTTCAGCCCTAGATTTGATGCCAACTTGCGTGCGCAATTGATCTTGTGTGATGGTTTCGCCCTTATCCAAAGCAAAATAAACCGTGTCGCAGCCTTGGCTGGCGCAGAAATAGTAATCCATTCCACCATCATGCCAAAGCCATGGTTGTTTAAGATGATGTTTGATGGTTTGCGCAAGTACTGATGCACAAGCCTCAGCGCATTCTGGGCATGTTGCCTTAGACACGGCGCGCTACCCTTAAAATAAGGTAACCCACGACACCTGATACGAAAGAAGCCAATAATATCGCTAGCTTATCCGTATATTGAAACAGGTCGTCACTTTCAAAAGCAAGGGATACAATAAACAAGCTCATGGTAAAGCCAATCCCAGTTAACACCGCCACGCCATAAAGCTGCAACCACGAACTGCCCTCAGGCATTTTGGCTAAACCGAGCTTAATCGCTAGCCAGCTAAAGCCGAACACACCCACTTGTTTACCCAAGAATAAACCCAACATAATACCCAAGGGAACCGCTTCGCCCATTTGCGTTACGGATATACCCGACACATTCACCCCAGCGTTCGCAAACGCAAACAGCGGCAAAATCAAAAATGCCACCCAATAATGCAAATCATGCTCCATGCTTTTGAGTGGTGAAATGCTTTGACCATCTTCATCTTTAGCCAGCAAAGGAATGGTAAATGCAAGCGCAACACCAGCTAAGGTCGCATGCACCCCTGATTTCAACACACCCACCCAAAGCACCAAACCCACAATCATATATGCGCTTTTTTTCATCACACCCATATAATTCATGATGACTAATACCAACAATGAAACGCCTGCAATCGCAATAGATGTCATCGAAAGCTCTGTTGTATAAAACAATGCGATAATCACAATCGCACCCAAATCATCAATAATCGCCAGCGCCATTAAGAATATTTTGAGTGATAGCGGCACACGTTTACCCAATAAAGAGAGTATACCCAAAGCAAATGCAATATCTGTTGCCGTAGGAATCGCCCAGCCATTGATAGCCGTTGCATCGCCCGCATTGAAATAGACATACACCGCAGCAGGCACAGCCATACCGCCTAATGCTGCCACCACAGGCAAAGTCACTTGGCTTATGGATGATAAATGCCCTTCTAAGATTTCGCGCTTCACTTCCAAACCAATCAAAAGGAAGAATATCGCCATCAAGCCATCATTCACCCAATGGTAAAGTGATTTATCAAGGTGCAGCGAGCCCACCTGAATAGAGACAGGCACATGCAAAAAGGATGAATAATAGGGCTCTAGTATAGTGTTGCTCATCAGCAGCGCCAAGCATGTGGTGATCATCAGCAATATACCTGCAGATGATTCTTTTTTGATAAATGATTCAATAAAATTCATGGGGGATACGGTGCTTATATTTTCAGCTTAGGTCAATCAAGAAATTGTGAGGATTTTTTAATGTTTCAGACCTTCGCCAAACTTACCCATGGCATACAGCACCACTTCCAATCGCTTACCTAAAGCCGTCAATTTATACTCTGTGGTCGGTGGCACTGTGGGATAAACTTTGCGTGTAACCAGCTTTTCTTTTTCCAACATACGCAATCGTGTGGTCAGCACCTTAGGGCTGATGCCAATAAGCGCCTTTTGCAGCTCAGAATAGCGTTTTTTACCTGTTAAAAGCTCTCGAATAACCAAGGTTGTCCACTTACCTTCAATGATTTTTGCCGTCTTTTTAATCGGGCAATCATCATCACAATCCTTTTGATTACTTAAACTTACCATCTTATACCCTTACTATCCTTTTAGTGCCTACTTCTATTTGGATAGTTACAATCTTATATTTCGGCGCACTTGTCAACGCATAGACAAGAAAAAATGACACAAAGGATACAAAAATGAAAAAATTAACATGGTTAATCAGGCTGGTTGGCCTCATACAGATGATTTTAGGGCTGTGCTTTTTATTTATCCCCAGCACATTCTTACCCGCCATTGGGCACTCCATTCCTCAGCCCGATATTTTCTATCCATTGGCCATGCTCTCATCCCGATTTATTGCATATGGCGCAGCCCTAATTTATATCTCAAACAACCCTATCCAGCATAAGCTTTGGCTTTATTTTATGGTGCTGATTCAAGTCATAGATTTGGCTGCAGGCATTTTTTATACCGCATCAGGTATAGTTGCGCTGGAAAATTCAGCCTTTCCCATGTTTAATGCATCATGGATTATTATTTTACTCCTTCTATGGATGCCTAGGCAGAAAGCATGATGCCTACCTCTTTATCAGACCTCTATTACAACCTGCAAATCAAAGCATGGCTGGCATTCAAACCAGCCGTACTCTTTGATAAAATCAATCATCTGCCTTGGTATCGTGAAACGTTGCAGCAGTGGAGCAATGACTTAGAACTGGATTCAGGCACAAGTTTGCTCGAAGCAGGTTGTAGCACAGGTTTACTAACCAATTATCTGTATCAACAAGGGTTTAACGTGATTGGCGCAGACAAATCTCCAGCCATGATTAGCAAAGCCCAATCCAACTTCCCTGCTTTAAACTTTCATGAAGAAAACATTTTTGAATTATCGTTTGAGAATCATCGCTTTGATGCGGTGATTGCTGCATCTTTGCTGAATATCGTGCCTGATAAAGCCAAAGCATTGGCTGAAATGGTGCGCGTATGCAAACAAGGCGGCAAAGTCAGTATATTTGTGCCTATTCAAGGGTTTAGCCCTGATGATTTGAATGCACTTAGCCAAGATTTAAAGGCTGCTCAGTTTTCTAAAGCAGCGCTTAAAGCTTGGTATCGCTTACCACCCAAGATGCTGGTTGATGATGTGATAACATTATTTGAGGAGGCTGGTTTATCCAAGCCAACCCCCATCACATATTTGAATGGTATGGTTGCAGGGTTTACAGGGGTTAAAGACTAAGCCTCTTCTTCCTGCACCTTTTTGATTTTGGCGAGCACTTTATCCACGGTCGCCGTCACCACACCTTGTTTAGCAACCAGCACCAACGGCGCATTGGCACACTGGCTTCTGCAATCGCCCATGATGCACTTTGTGCCCAACAACCCTTCAAGCTCTTTAGCCAGCTCTCTGCTGCCCTTATCGCTGCATTCAGGACCAAAGCATACTTCAATTTTGGGTAGTGCACTCATATCAATATCATTCATATCGCAAAGATAGCAGCTGATTGTTGTTTTTGAAGCAAGCAGCCTTGCTATTTGCAAAATCAGCTATTCATCACTAGAGTTTTACGAAATCTTTATCGATAGGAGATAAGTCATGCAAACTGTAACCGTTTCACCCAAGTTTCAAGTTGTGATTCCCAAGCATGTACGCGAGCAGCTGCATATTTCGGCAGGTCAAAAGATGATGGCAATGCCTTATGGTGAGCATATTCAGCTTGTGCCTGTAAAACCTGCCAAAGCATTGCGCGGCTTGCTCAAAGGGTGTGATGTAGATATGGATAACATTCGGGATAAATCAGACCGCTTCTAATGATTATTCTCGATTCATCCTGTTGGCTTGAATATTTTTTGGATGGTAAACATGCAAACCAATATGTCGCAACCATTGAAAACCAAGGCGAAATCATTGTACCTACCATTGTCTTGCATGAAGTGTTTAAGGTGGTGATGCGAGCCAGTAACGAAGATTCAGCCCTTGCAGCAGCAGGTATTTTGCAGCAATTCACTGTGATTCCAGTCAACGAAAATATTGCTATGTATTCGGCCAAACTTGGTCAAGAGCATGGTTTAGCCATGGCAGACAGCATGATTCTTGCCACCGCACACATCCACCATGCCGAACTTTGGACGCAAGATGTTGATTTTGAGGGTTTAGCAAATGTGAAATACTTCGGAAAAGCTTGAGTTAAGTATGATGTCCCCCCGAATTTCGGAGTTTCGGGGTCTGCTGGAGCTACTTGTTATATGTTTTTTCGTAGGGGCTGACACCTAATAAAATTCTTTGAGCAGTTTTTTGAGGTCATCAAGCTGCTCTTTTGATGAAGCGAGATTAAACCTCCACTCGCACTCTTTCAAGAACAATTCAAAGTGCTGCCTCGGTAT
>JALUHL010000100.1 GCA_027053695.1 Ghiorsea sp. | reverse complement strand
CAAAATGTTCTATCAGTTTCATCTGCTTATATTGGCTTAATCGACTCTTTCTCATACTGCCCCTCATGATAACTTTTCCTAGTTATCTGGGACAGCCCCTAACATAATTAATTTGTTTGAAATAGCAAGGGAAGCAAGGTTGAATTTAAAGGCGTTTATTTTTTAACAGGTTCAACTAAAATGCAATAATTCAAAGGGTCTAGCTACGCTAGACAACTGAGAATTAAATTTTGCAACCTGAATAAAAGAGGACACAAGAAACCTTTGGGTTCAGGTATTGCTTCTTGCATTTATGATGTTAAATCCAGATATGGTTAGACCATTACAAATTGAATATAACCTACCTATTGACTAAAGCGTGTTGTTAGTCGTACTATTTGCCATGTTATAAAGAGGTTTATAATGAATACTGTTACAGCCAATGAATTAAAAACACGCGGTATCACGTCTTTGGAAGAAGGGTTAAGTGAGCAGCCAGAGCTTATGATTACGGTGCGTGGAAAAGAGAAATATGTGGTGTTAAAGCTTGAGCAATACTACTATTTGCGTGAAATGGAGCTTGAAGCGGCATTGCTTGAGTGCAAGCAGGATGTAACGAATGGCAAAGTCATCCAAGAAAATGCTGAAGCGCATGTGCAGCGTGTATTTAAACAATGAGCTACCAGCTCATCTTTACAGAAACCTACCTGAAACACGCCAAAAAGTTTGCCAAGAAACATCCTGAACTCAAACAACAATACCTTAAAACACTACAAATATTAGAGCTTAACCCTTATCACCCATCACTACGATTGCATAAGCTAAGTGGCCGTTTAGAAGGCATTTATTCCATATCTATCAATTTAAGCTATCGCATCACCATTGAATTTTTGATTGAAGATAAACAAATCATTCCTATCAATATTGGTACACATCAAACGGTTTATAGGTAAACTTGGCAAAAAAAATACAAAGGATATTCAATATGTTTAGCAAACTGAAAGCATTATTTACAGAAGAAGAAAAGAAGCCTGAAACCAAAGAACATGATATTTCATTGGCGGTGACGGCAGTGATGATTGAAATCATGAATGCTGATGACAAGCTTGAAGATGCAGAGCATCAAGCGATTTTCACTGCCATCAAAAAGCGATTTAAGCTAAGCCATGATGAAGTGGAAGCTTTAATGGTGGAAGCCAAAGCAGCGCAAGACAAAGCCATGGACTTGCATCAATTCACATCCCTCATTATCGACCATTTCAGCACAGAAGAACGCATTGATATTCTCAAAGAGCTTTGGCTTGTTGCCATGGCAGATGGCAAAGTCGATTCATACGAAGAACACTTGATTCGCAAGCTTGCCAAGCTGATTGGTGTATATCATGGCGAGTTTATTCAGGCCAAAATTGATGCTCGCAACAAAACAACTAAGACTTAAGAAAAGAACGTCATGCCCACGCAGGTGGGCATCCATCCGCATTGCATAGACTCCCGCCTTCGTGGGAGTGACGATGGTGCAATCGCTATGAGAGCGCAGCAAGAGAGTATTCCCCTAGAGGAGAAAGTCTCAAGATGTCTCGACAAGCTCGATATGACATAGGCCTCAACCACCTTTGGACAAGACTAATTACAACGCAGCTAAAGCCTTATTAAAGATAGCGCTTGGGCGCATAGCAGCATCCAATTTGGCTGTATCAGGCTGATAATAGCCGCCCATATCCACAGGGCTGCCTTGCGCAGCGTTTAATTCTTGCACAATAGCTTCTTCTTGTTCCGTCAAAGCTTGCGCCAGTAGTGTAAATTTCGCTTTCAAAGCGGCATCAGCATCTTGCGCAGCCAAAGCTTGCGCCCAATACATGGTCAAATAAAAGTGACTACCACGATTATCCAATTCACCAACTTTACGCGATGGCGATTTGTTTTCTTTGAGAAACTTGGCATTCGCATCATTCAAAGCTTCTGCCAGCACTTCGGCTTGCTGATTGCCTGTTTTCGCTGCAATATCTTCCAGTGATTCCGCCAAAGCCAAGAATTCACCCAAAGAATCCCATCTTAAATGGTTTTCTTGGGCAAATTGTTGCACATGTTTGGGTGCAGAACCGCCAGCACCTGTTTCAAACAGGCCGCCACCTGCCAACAATGGCACGATAGACAGCATCTTGGCACTGGTTCCAAGCTCTAAAATCGGGAATAAATCCGTTAAATAATCACGCAACACATTGCCAGTCACTGAAATCGTATCTTTGCCCTCTTTGACTCGTTTTAAGGCATGAACAATGGCATTGTTGGGCGACATAATCTGAATATCCAAATTGCCAATGTCATGGTCATTGAGATATGTTTTCACTTTAGCAATCAAGTTTGCATCGTGAGCACGTTGTTCATCCAACCAGAAAGTCGCAGGGTTCCCTGTAGTTTTGGCTCTGCTCACTGCCAATTTTACCCAATCACGAATCGGCAAATCTTTGGTTTGACAAGTCCGCCAAATATCACCCTCTGCTACGCCATGACGCATCAATACTTCACCCGCAGCATTGCGCACTTCCACTGTGCCATCGGCTGGCACTTCAAATGTTTTATCATGTGAGCCGTATTCTTCTGCCTTTTTCGCCATCAATCCCACATTTGCCACAGAACCCATGGTTGTCGGGTCAAAAGCACCGTGTTCTTTACAGAATTGAATGGTTTCTTGATAAATGCCTGCATAACAACGGTCTGGAATCATAGCTTTCATATCATGCAGCTTGCCATCATTGCCCCACATTTTACCCGATGAACGAATCGCCGCAGGCATAGATGCATCAATAATGACATCGCTTGGCACGTGTAAGTTGGTAATCCCTTTATCCGAATCCACCATAGCAAGCTCAGGATTGCGCTCATACACCGCTGCAATATCCGCTTCAATGGCGCTTCTTTCTACATCAGGAAGACTTGCTATCTTAGCATACACATCACCCAAACCATTGTTGGTGTCCACACCAAGCTTATCAAATACATCCGCATATTTCTCAAATACATCTTTAAAGTAAACCGTTACGGCATGCCCAAACATGATGGGGTCGCTCACTTTCATCATGGTTGCTTTCAAATGCAACGACAACAACACACCTTTCTCTTTAGCATCTTCAATTTGCGCTGCATAAAAGTCTCTTAACGCAGCCTTGCTCATCACTGCCGCATCAATCACTTCGCCCGATTGCACGTTAAGGCTATCTTTAAGCACAGTTTCGCTGCCATCTTTAGCCGTCAAAACAATGCTTAATGTATCTACTTTGTCCATAATGACCGATTGCTCAGAGCCATAAAAATCACCATCGTTCATGTGAGACACATGCGTTTTGGAATCAGCGGACCATTCACCCATACGATGTGGGTTGTCTTTGGCATATTGTTTCACAGCAGCCGCTACACGGCGGTCAGAGTTACCCTCCCTAAGCACAGGATTCACCGCAGAACCAAGCACTTTAGCATAACGCGCTTTGATGGCTTGCTCTTCATCGGAGTTTGCTTCTTCAGGATAGTTAGGCACGGTATAACCATGCGCTTGCAACTCAGTAATCGCAGCATGCAACTGCGGCACAGATGCACTGATATTCGGCAATTTAATGATATTGGCTTCGGGTGTTTTCGCCAACGCGCCAAGTTCTGCCAAGGCATCGGCTTGTTGTTGTCCTTCTTCCAAATAGTCTGGGAAATGCGCTAAAATACGCGCTGCAAGCGATATGTCTCTGCTCTGTACATCTACATCCGCTGCGGCACAAAACTTCTGCACAATCGGCAACAATGAATAGGTTGCTAGCATGGGTGCTTCATCGGTTTTGGTATAAATAATGGTATG
>JALUHL010000099.1 GCA_027053695.1 Ghiorsea sp. | reverse complement strand
GCAAACAGGGTGAAACCTTTCTACAAACATTAGAGACACTGTTAGCACAGCATACTTTTTTGCATGCAAGTCAACCTAGTCTAGCTGATTACGCTATTTTTCCTTTTATCCGCCAATTCGCCTTTGTGGATAAGACTTGGTTTGAACAAACATACCCCAAGCTCCAAGCCTGGTTAAGCCAACACCTGCAAAGCAGCCTGTTTGAAAAAATTATGGCCAAACAGCCACTTTGGATACAAGAATAGCGCAATGAAATGGCTAAAATATTTGCTGATACTTTCTCTATTGTTGGCTGCAGGTTGCACCAAAAAACCGCCCAAGAATATCAATGATAGCTGCGCGATTTTTAAGGAAAAAAGCAGTTGGTATGATTATGCCAACCATGCTTATAAGCGTTGGGGCGTGCCTATTCATGTGCAGCTTGCCATTATTTACCAAGAATCCCGCTTTACCGCCAAAGCACGGCCGCCCAAAGACTATTTATTGTGGTTTATTCCTTGGGGGCATGTCTCCTCTGCGTATGGTTATGCCCAAGTCAAAGATGATACATGGGATTGGTACAAATCCAGTACGGGTAACTGGAGTGCCAGCCGAAGTGACTTTGCAGATGCGACCGATTTTATCGGCTGGTATGGTGACTACACCTATAAAACTTTGGGTATATCCAAGTGGGATGCTTACAAACAGTATTTAGCCTATCACGAAGGGCATGGCGGCTACAGGCAGCGAAGCTACCTTAAAAAACCGTGGCTTATCAAAGTGGCAAGAAAAGTGAAAAAGCGCGCGCAAATGTATCAGGCGCAGTTAAAACGATGCAAAAGCGAATTAGAAAGTAGCTGGTGGCCTTTTTAAAAGCAAAAAGCCTAAAAATACTTAGAGCTGACTGGCGCGCTGTCTAAGCAAGTGGTCTGCAAGTGTTAGCGCCAGCATGGCCTCAGCAATCGGTACTGCGCGAATGCCCACACAAGGGTCATGCCTGCCTTTGGTGATAATTTCAGTTTCATGGCCATGCACGTCAACGGTTGGGCGCGGTTTCAAAATGGATGATGTTGGTTTCAACCCCATACGCACATGAATGGTGTCGCCGTTGGAAATGCCACCCAATACTCCACCTGCATGATTACTTTGGAAACCATCTTGACGAATCGCGTCGCCAAACTCAGAACCTCTTGCTTGCACACAAGCAAAACCATCACCGACTTCTACAGCTTTCACTGCTTGAATGCTCATCATGGCTTTGGCTAAGTCAGCATCAAGCCTATCAAACACAGGCTCACCCAAACCCGCAGGTACGCCTTGAGCTTCAACCGTTACTGATGCACCAATGGAATCACCTGTTTTACGCAGTTTATCCATATAATCAGCCATTTCTTTTGCAGCATTCGCATCTGGCGAGAAAAAAGGATTGTTATAAATTTCATCCAAAGAAAAGTTGCTTGGATTCATTTTAATCGGGCCAATTTGGTCTACCCAACCACGAATGCTCACACCAAAACTCGCAAGAAACTTACGCGCTACAGCGCCTGCTGCCACGCGCATGGCTGTTTCCCGTGCAGATGAGCGGCCACCACCACGATAATCTCTGAAACCATACTTTTCATGAAAGGTGAAATCCGCATGGCCGGGACGAAACTTATCTTTAATATCAGAATAATCTTTGCTGCGTTGGTCGGTGTTATGAATCAACAGGGCAATCGGGCAACCTGTGGTTTTTCCCTCAAATACACCCGATAAAATTTCCACTTCATCGGCTTCTCTGCGTTGCGTTGTATATTTCGATTGCCCGGGTTTACGTTTATCCAAATCAGGTTGAATATCAGCTTCCGATAAGGCTACGCCAGCAGGGCAACCCTCAACAATCGCCACCAAGGCTTTGCCGTGGGATTCACCAGCTGTGCTTACACGAAATATTTGCCCAATACTAGAACCTGACATTTATTATCCCTAATCTTTTCATCATCATAAATAATGAATTATCTTGCCTAGAAAATGTTTCCTAGCGAGGCGGAACAAGCAAGCTTACTACTGTAAGTGCGCGTTTCCAACGCCGCTAGAGAGCAATAGGTAGGTAAGAGAAACATTATTCGCCTGGGTCGCCTGCGCCAACATGAAACCCTGCATCCACATAATGTACTTCACCCGATACACCCGATGATAAGTCTGAAGCTAAGTATGCAGTGGTATTGCCTACTTCATCTTGGCTTACATTGCGCCCAAGCATGGAACCGCGAGCACTTTTTGCCATCAATGCTTTAAAATCACCCACTGCAGATGCAGCTAGTGTGCGAATGGGGCCTGCTGAAACCGCATTGACACGAATGCCACGCTGCCCCAAATCTTGTGCTAAATAACGGGTGGATGCTTCAAGTGCCGCTTTGGCTACACCCATCATGCCGTACCCTGGAATCGCGCGCTCTGCACCAAGATAAGTCATGGTCACCATGCTACCACCATCATTCATAATGCCTGCAGCGCGCTGAGCACACGCAATAAAAGAATAAGCTGAGATATCCATCGCCAACTGAAAATCCGCTCTAGACGCTTGAGAAAATGGGTTGCGCAGCGCATCTTTATTGGCAAAAGCAATAGAGTGCACCAAAAAGTCCAACTTGCCCCATTTTTCTTCTACTTTAGCAAAAAATGCATCCATTTCCGCATCATCGCCTACATCCATAGACTCAATCAATGTGGCATCTACTTCTTCTGCCAAAGGACGAACCCGCTTTTCAAGCTGTTCACCCAAATAGTTAAAACCAAGCTCTGCACCTTCGCGATGACAAGCTTGCGCAACACCCCAAGCAATAGACTTGTTGTTTGCCAAACCAAGAATCAAACCTTTTTTACCTTCAAGAATACCCATGGAATCCCCTTCTAACACTTTAATAAAACTTACTATTCATCGAACTCTAACAGATTAAACTATTTTCGCATCTTCACTGTTTTAAGGCTGCCATTGGACAAAACCTTGCAGTAAATTCATACCGACCTTTTGACTTTTTTCAGGGTGAAACTGCATGCCCAACACATTATCTCGACCTATCACCGATGCAAATGGAAAGTCGCCATACGAACATGCAGCTAATAAATCATTAGGATTTTGTGGCGCACAATAATAGGAGTGCACATAATAAGTTTGATCGCCTTGCTGCACATCTTGAAGCACTTCATGCGCTTTACCATCAGACAACACCACATCATTCCAACCCATGTGTGGAATCTTAAATCCTCTCTCCACATGGTCTTCAGGAAAGTGTTTTACCTCGCCCTCAATTAAGTTTAGACCCGCATGCACACCAAACTCATAGGAGCGCGTCATCAACACCTGCATACCAAGGCAAATGCCAAGAAATGGCGTACCCTTAGCGACCGTCTCTTTAAGCGCATCAGCCATGCCTGTTTCTTTCAGCGTATGCATACAATCACGAAACGCACCCACGCCGGGCAATACAATCCTGTCATAGTTGGCAATATCATCGGCTTGCTTCACCAGTTCAACTTGAGCGCCAACTTTTTCTAAAGCCTTGGCAACAGAGTGTAAGTTACCCATGCCATAATCAATCAATCCAATCATGGGTTATAGCGAGCCTTTGGTGCTTGGGATACCGCTTTGGCGTGGGTCTGCTTCCACAGCCATGCGCAAAGCGCGACCGAATGCCTTAAACACAGTCTCTGCAATATGGTGATTATTGATGCCTCTTAAATTATCAATGTGCAAACTCATGCGCGAATGATTGACCACAGCTTGGAAAAACTCTTTAAACAAATCCACATCGAAGTTACCAATCATTTCTTTAGGGAAATCCACATGATATTCCAAATCAGGGCGACCTGATAAATCAAGCACAACCCGAGATAAGGACTCATCCA